>NZ_JAWHOO010000006.1:12782-148678 GCF_032586855.1 Pseudomonas syringae group sp. J254-4
GCGTGAGGAACGATAATCCCGACTATCGTGCGGCGCTCTGCGTCGCATGCCGTTCCGGACGCTCCGCGTCCTATCCTGTACATGCGGCGCGGCGCAGATTCTTTCATGCCCGTCACGGCGAAACTGTCAGAATATTTATTAGCTTCCTATCGATACGCTAAGGTATAAACCGAAAACGTGAATTAGCCGCTTCAATGGGATCCCTTTCTTGAGCTCTGAGTCTTCCGCCGCCCCTGCCCCGGTCAAGTTGTCCAGCCAGCCCGGTTTCGTCAGTTTTATCCTCTCGCGCCTGATGGCAGTGTTTGCCATGCAGATTCAGGCAGTGGTGGTCGCCTGGCAGGTCTATGACATGACCCGCGAGCCAATGGCACTGGCGTACGTCGGCCTTGCTCAGTTTATTCCCATGTTGCTGCTGTTGATGCCTGCCGGGGACCTGATCGACCGCTACAACCGCAAGGTCATCCTGATGATCAGTTGGGGCGTGCAGGCGTTCTGCGGCACCATTCTGTTTGTGTTTTCGGCCCTCAAGCTGCAAGACCTGCGGCTGATCTACGGCGCGCTGATGCTCTACGGCTGCGCCCGCGCCTTCACCGGGCCGGCGCTGCAAAGCCTGCTGCCGCAGATTGTCCCGCGTGATCAGTTACCCTCGGCCATTGCCACCAACAGCGTGATCATGCGCTGTTCGACCGTTGGCGGCCCGCTGATCGGCGGCTATCTGTACTGGCTGGGCGGCGCAGAGCTGACGTATTCAGTCTGCGTGGCAGCATTCATAGCTGGCATCCTGTTTCTGGCCCCTGTAGCGACGCCCTTTGCCGGCAAACCGGTGGAACTGGGCTCCAGCGCCTGGGGCCGGTTCACTGCGGGCATTGCCTTCATCCGCTCACGACCGATCATCCTCGGCACTATTTCACTGGACCTGTTCGCCGTGCTGCTCGGTGGCGTGGTGGCGCTGCTGCCTATCTATGCCCATGAAGTGCTGCATCTGGGCCCCCAAGGGCTGGGCATGCTGCGTGCGTCGATGAGCCTGGGCGAACTGGGCGTCGGTATTTACCTGAGCATGCGTCCGCTGCAGCGCAACGTCGGCATGACCATGTTTCTTGCCGTCGGCCTGTTCGGCGTAGCGAATCTGGTGTTTGCACTGTCGACACTGTTCTGGCTGTCGTGCCTGGCTCTGCTGGTCGCGGGCGCGGCGGACATGGTCAGCGTGTTCATTCGCTCGGCGCTGGTGCAGTTTTCGACGCCGGACAACATGCGCGGCCGGGTCAATGCCGTGAACATGCTGTTTATCGGTTCATCCAATGAGCTGGGCGAGTTTCGCGCAGGCACCAGCGCCTCGCTGGTCGGCGCCATACCTGCGGCAATCATGGGTGGCGTCTGCACATTGGGCGTGGTCGGCGCATGGATGACGTGCTTCAAATCGCTGCGGCAGGTCGACCGTTTTGCCGATGCGTCGCCGCCTGACGTGTTGCAGGCGCAGCCCGTGAAAAGCTAGACACGGACTTCCCGAACCAATCGGCTCTCTCGCACCTCTATACCCTCGCATCCTGCACACGCTGGCCGGACCGCCAGACTGGCGCAGACCTGTATCAGCAGCGACACTCATTGCACGAAAAGAAGAGGGATCCGACATGCTCTGGAAAAAAGGCCGACGTAGCGACAACGTAGTCGATGCGCGCGATGGCGGCAGCAGTGGCGGCGGCGGTGGTATGCGCATCGGTGGCAAGGGGCTGGGCCTGGGCGGCATTGTGATCATCGTTGCCATTGGCCTGCTGACCGGACAGGACCCGATGCAGATCCTCGGGCAACTGACCGGGCAAAGCACCGAGCAAAGCGCTCCACCCAGCGCGCAAACGCGTCAGGCACCACCGGCCAACGACCAGCAAGCCGAATTCGTACGCAGTATCCTCGGCGACACTGAAGACACCTGGCGCGCCGTGTTCGCTCAGAACGGTCGCGAGTACAAGGACCCGACGCTGGTGCTGTTCAGCGGCCAGGTCAACTCGGCATGCGGTCGCGCCACCTCGGCGACCGGCCCGTTCTACTGCCCGGCTGACCAGCAGGTCTATCTGGACATGGACTTCTTCCGCGAAATGGCCCAGCGCTTTTCCGCCGCTGGAGACTTCGCCCAGGCTTACGTGATCGCCCACGAAGTCGGGCACCATGTGCAGACCCTGCTGGGCATTTCTGCCAAAGTCGACAAGGCTCGTCAGGGCGGGCAAAAAATGGAAGGTGCCAACGGTTTACTGGTCCGCCAGGAGCTTCAGGCGGACTGCTTTGCAGGTGTTTGGGCGTACAACGCACAAAATCGTTTGAACTGGCTTGAGCCGGGTGATATTGAAGAGGCATTGAATGCGGCCAACGCTATCGGCGATGATCGCTTGCAACAGCAAAGCAGTGGTCGAGTCGCTCCGGACTCCTTCACTCATGGGACGTCTGCCCAGCGTGTACGCTGGTTCAAGGCAGGCTTTGCCCAAGGCCAAATCAATCAATGCGATACATTCGCCGCCAAGAGTCTCTGAACACATGATTAAACCGCTTCTGGTCCTGTTGTTGAGCACTGCCTTCGCGAGCCTCGGGGCGCATGCCGAGGATCAAGCGGTTACGTCTATCAGTCCGGATCGCCTGGCCATCAATGGTGCAGAGGCGACACTGGGGCTTAGCCAGGAATGGGTACACCCCAAGCCGAAGATCGAGCGCGCGGTGATCGTGCTGCACGGCCGCCTGCGTAATGCGCAAACCTACCTGCGCAGCATCGAACGTGCCGCCAATCAATCCAAAGAGCGCAGCAAGACCTTGCTGATCGCCCCACAGTTTCTGGATGAGAAGGACATTGTCGCGCATCACCTGCCGGAGTCGATTCTGCGCTGGCGCCAGAACAGCTGGATGGAAGGCGCAACCGCCACCAATCCCAAGCCCGTCAGTTCGTTTCTGGTCCTGGACCATATCCTCAAGCGTCTGAGCGACAGCAAGCTGTTCCCGAATCTCAAAGAAGTGGTCATTGCCGGGCATTCCGGTGGTGCCCAGGTGGTGCAGCGCTACGCGATGATCGGCGGCAAGGAAGATGCGCTGCTGCAGCGGGAAGGCGTGAAGCTGCGTTATGTGATTGCCAACCCGTCGTCCTATGCCTATTTCGACGCAGAGCGGCCTGAACCGGTAACGGCGCAGAGCTGCCCTGATTTCGACGAGTGGAAATACGGTCTGAACAAGATGCCGTTCTATTCGGGAAAGGAAAAGCCGGCTGACATCGAGAAGAATTACGTGAAGCGCGACATCACTTACCTGATGGGCGAGCTGGACACCGATCGCAACCACCCTGCTCTGGACAAGACCTGTGCCGCCGAAGCGCAAGGCGCGTATCGCCTGATTCGTGGCCAGAACTACTTCAACTACCTCAAGAAGCGCCACCCTGAAGGGCTGAACCAGCGCCTGGTGATCGTGCCGAAAGTCGGCCACAACGGCGACGGGATCTTCACCTCGCCCGAGGGTCAGGCGGTGTTGTTCAAGCCGTTTTAAGTGATCGGGGTATAACTATCGTTCCTACGCTCCGCGTAGGAATGCATTTCTGGACGCTCTGCGTCCGATCTTGGGTGCGCGGTGCGGCGCAGATTTGTGACGCAGAGCGTCACCCAAGGCATTCCCACGCTGGAGCGTGAGGAACGATAGTTGCACCAGAGCCAGTCCAGATCACCCCAACATCCCGCGTAGCACAGTGCAATCCACGGCATGCCAGTCCGTCAGCTCAGGCCAGGGGTTGTCTTTCAGGTTGACCAGAACGGTCTTGGCGCCCGCCGCACGGCCGCAGTTCAGGTCATGCATGTAGTCGCCGATCATGACCATCTGCTCCGGCTCGACACTCCAGCGATTGGCCAGCTTCAGCAAACCCGCCGGATCCGGCTTGGGGGTCGCTTCGTCGCGGCCCAGTACATCCTCGACAGCAAAGCAGTCCGCCAGGCCGATGGCTTTCAAGGTGATGTACGCGAGCTCTTGAGCGTTACGGGTCAGTATCCCCAACCGATAACCGCGCGCCGACAACTCACGAACCAGTTCGACCGCGCCCTCGGCTGGCTGCGAAGCCAGCGCCAGCTCCCGTTCGTGTTCCAGCAGCCATGCATGCTTGGCCGCCGACTCGTCAGCGGGCAACGCGGCAAGATGCCCCAGAATATCGTGGTCCTGAGGGATGCCCAGTTCACGCTTGATTGCCGGAAAGTCATGGACCGGGATGGTCAGGGTGCCATCCATGTCGAAAACCCAGTGCCGTATACCGTCGAGTGTCATGCCCAATCCTTACGGTGGCGGATCAGCCCTTCCTGGCTGACCGATGCAACCAGTTGCCCGGCGCGGTTGAAGATACTGCCGCGTGAGAAGCCGCGGGAGTTGCCAGCCCAAGGACTGTCCATCGCATAGAGCAGCCAGTCATCGGTACGCAGGTCGTTGTGGAACCACAGCGAGTGATCGAGGCTGGCGACCTGCATATCGCGCTGCCAGACCGTCTTGCCATGCGGCCGTAACGAAGTGGTCAGCAGGTTGAAGTCGGAGGCATAAGCCAACATGTAACGGTGCAGCGCCTGCACGTCCGACAGGCTGCCATCGGCGCGAAACCACACGTACTTCACCGGCTCGCCTGGCTTGGGATCGTACGGGTCTTCGGATGTCACGGGGCGGAACTGAATCGGTTTGGGGCGCAGAAACTTGTCGTGCATCGCTTCGGGAATCAGGTGTGCTCGGCCCGTCAGCAGCTCTAGCTCGGACGGCAGGTTTTCCGGACCGACAATCTGCGGCATCGCCGCCTGGTGCTCAAAGCCCTCTTCGTCGTACTGAAACGAGGCGCTGCACGTGAAAATCGGCTTGCCCTTCTGAATGGCAGTCACACGGCGCGTGCTGAAACTGCCGCCGTCGCGCACGCGGTCCACTTGATAGACCACCGGCAGGCCTGCATCGCCAGGGCGCAGAAAATAACCGTGCAGCGAGTGAACATGGCGGTCCTCTTCGACGGTCTGACTGGCGGCAGACAACGACTGCCCCAACACCTGGCCGCCAAACAGCTGACGAAAACCCAGGTCCTGGCTGCGGCCGCGAAAAAGATTCTCTTCAATGGCTTCCAGCGTCAGCAACTCAACCAGATCATCCAGCACTTGGCTCATTCTCACTCCTCTTGCACATCGACTCTGCACTTTTACGGCAACGGCAGTCGCTGCATTTTCCGACAGGCCTCTGGCCCATCCCACTGGAATGGAATGATACAGATTTAAGATGGTTGGCTTAATTCAATCTACACCCTGATCAAGGCTTCAGCGTCCTGAGCCACTGCTCATGGCTGATCCGGTACAGCACGTGCGGCTTGAGCGGATGGCCGTCATCCAGATTGGGATGATCGAAGTTGCCGGACTCATCCTGCTGCATACCGATTGCCTGCATAACTTTTTGCGACGGCTGATTATTAACCGCGGTAAACGACACGATCTCCTTCAAATTCAGGCGCTCGAAACCACAGCCCAGCGCGGTCCATGCCGCCTCGCTGGCAAAGCCCAGGCCCCAGTGGTCATAAGCCAGCCGCCAGCCGATTTCCACGGCCGGCGTAAAAGATGCCTTGAAACCCACGACATGCAGCCCGGTAAAACCGATGAATTCGCCGGTATCCTTACGCTCCAGCGCCCAAAACCCGAAGCCCAATTCGGCAAAATGACCACGTAACCGTCCGATCATGGCGGCGCTTTCAAGACGGCTCAGCGGTTCGGGGAAATAACGCATCACGCGCGGGTCCGCGCACATCTCGGCGAATGCTGGCAAATCATCGTCGCGCCACTGCCGCATCAGCAGCCGGGCGCTGTCTAGCTTGAGTATCGGTTCCATCGATTCCCCCGTGTAACGAGACATGAGTGGGCGTCAGCGTAGTTATCCACTGCGCCAGACAACTGGGCGTGCGCACGCTTTGCTGGCACTATCGGGCTTCGACCTGTCAACGGACGCAAAATGTCCCTACCGCTTATCTACCATGAAGACTACAGCCCGGACTTCCCGGCGGATCACCGCTTCCCGATGGACAAGTTCCGTCTGTTACGTGACTACCTGGTCGACAGCGGCCTGACCAGTGACGTTCAATTAATGCGTCCCGAGTTATGCCCGGCGGACATTCTGGCGCTGGCTCATGACCCGTCCTACATCAGCCGCTACCTTAATGGCGACCTGTCCCGTGAAGACCAGCGGCGTCTGGGCCTGCCCTGGAGCGAGGCGCTGGCACGTCGCACGGTTCGTGCCGTGGGTGGTTCGTTACTGACTGCCGAGCAGGCCTTGAAGCACGGTATGGCTTGCCACTTGGCGGGCGGCACACACCATGCGCACTATGATTACCCGGCCGGTTTCTGCATTTTCAATGACCTGGCAGTGATCAGTCAGTACCTGTTGCAAAGCGGCCGCGTGGACAAGGTGCTGATCTTCGACTGCGATGTGCATCAAGGCGACGGTACCGCACGTATTCTGGCCGATACCGAAGACGCCATTACCGTCTCGCTGCACTGCGAAAAGAACTTCCCGGCACGCAAGGCGCAGAGCGACTGGGATATCCCGCTGCCGATGGGGATGGGCGACGCCGATTACCTCAACGTGGTCGACGATCTGCTCAACTACCTGTTGCCGTTCTACAAGCCGGATCTTGTGCTGTATGACGCAGGAGTGGACGTTCACAAGGATGATGCGCTGGGCTATCTGCAACTGACCGATCAGGGCGTGGCCAATCGCGACGAAGCCGTGTTGCGTCATTGCCTGAGCCGCGACATTCCGGTCATGGGCGTGATCGGCGGCGGCTACAGCAAGGACCGTCAGGCGCTGGCAAGACGCCACGGGATCCTGCATCACAGTGCGCAACGGGTCTGGGACGACATGGGCTTATGACAGTACGTTGCGCCTCATCGCAGTCGCAGCCAATGAGTTGCACCACACCTGAAAACAACGCTCGGGTAGAATGCCCACCTCCTCTGCTATCGATACTTCGCTGACCATGACCGACCTCGCCTCTCCTGCTTCCCGAACCGTCGCCATCATCGGAGGCGGCCCTGCGGGGTTGATGGCAGCAGAGGTGTTGAGCCAGGCAGGGCTGAACGTCGATCTGTATGACGCCATGCCCTCAGTAGGGCGCAAGTTTCTGCTGGCCGGGGTGGGCGGCATGAACATAACGCACTCCGAGCCCTACCCGGCTTTTATATCGCGCTACGCTGAACGTTCGCCGATGATCGCGCCTTTGTTGCGTAGTTTTAGTGCCGATGAGCTGTGCCAGTGGATTCATGCGCTGGGTATCGAGACGTTTGTCGGCAGCTCGGGCCGTGTTTTCCCCACTGACATGAAAGCCGCACCGCTGCTACGCGCCTGGCTCAAGCGCCTGCGTGATGCGGGTGTCACGATTCACACGCGGCATCGCTGGTTGGGCTGGAACGTTGATGGCAGCCTGTGCATCACTAATGCTGACGGTGAATTGGCGATCAACCCTGCGGCCACCTTGCTGGCACTGGGCGGTGCCAGTTGGGCGCGGCTGGGGTCTGACGGGGCCTGGTTGCCATGGCTGCAAGCCAGGCAGGTCGAGGTTGCGCCTTTGCAGGCCGCCAACTGTGGTTTCGAGGTGAGCGCCTGGAGCGACCTGCTGCGCGACAAGTTTGCCGGTGCGCCGTTGAAAAACATCGCCATGGGCCTGCATGGCCATGCCCTGCGCCTGGGCGAATGTGTACTGACCGGGACGGGTGTGGAAGGCAGCCTGGTGTATGCACTGTCGGCGCAGATTCGTGAACAGATCAACCTTCACGGTTCGGCGATTGTGGACATTGACCTGCTGCCCGGCAAAACGCTGACAGATATTCAAAAAGCCCTGAGCAAACCACGTGGCTCGCGCTCGATGTCCAAGCACCTGCACAGCCAATTGGGCCTGGACGGCGCAAAGGCAGCGCTTTTACGCGAGCTTGCGCCTCGTGAAGCGTTTGCCGATCCGCTGTTGTTGAGTGAAGCCATCAAGGCGTTGCCACTGCCCCTGATCAAACCACGCCCCATCGATGAGGCCATCAGCACCGCAGGTGGCGTGACCTTCGAAGCCATGGACGAACGTCTGATGCTCAGGCAATTGCCCGGCGTGTTCTGCGCAGGCGAAATGCTCGACTGGGAAGCCCCTACAGGCGGCTACCTGCTGACCGCCTGCTTCGCCAGCGGCCGCGCTGCGGGGTTGGGGATGGTGGAGTGGCTGAACTTACAGTGATTCCTGTGCGTATGCTCTGCGCTCAGCGTTATACATAAATCCTTCTGTGGGAGTGAGCTTGCTCACGAAGACGATGGTCCTGCCGCCCTACTTCCAAAGTCTGTCATGGCCTCTTCGCGAGCAAGCGAAGCGTCGCCCGGCTCGCTCTCACATGTGTATATCAAGGCTTCTTCTTGCGCGGGCCGGTGTTGAAAACCGGGACCTTGCGTACCGGTTTGACCACCGGCGCAGGCTCGGACTCGCCGCTGTCGACCCATTTGCCCAGGTTGCGCTTGCTGCCCGACACTTTGGGTTTTTTCGGTTTCTTGGGCTTTTTCAGGATCTGGCCGCTGGCATCCGTACTCGGCACGCGATGCTCCGGTTCGAAGTCCTGCTCTTCCTTGCGCTCCAGGGTCTGGCGGGTCAGCACTTCGATGGCTGACAGCAACTCGACCTCATCAGCACACACCAGCGAGATCGCCTCGCCCGTCAGGCCCGCCCGGCCGGTGCGGCCAATACGGTGGATGTAATCCTCGGCCACAATCGGCAGGTCCAGATTGACGACCGTCGGCAGATCATCGATATCCAGACCACGAGCCGCCACGTCGGTGGCAACCAGAATCTTCACTTCATTGCTCTTGAAACGATCCAGCGCACGCTGGCGGGTGGCCTGCGGCTTGTCGCCGTGAATGCCATCAGCGTTCAGACCCAGCCCCTGCAAACGATCCACCAGTTGATCAACGCCAACCCGGGTCTTGGCGAACACCAGCACCTGGCCCCAGCGATGCTTTTTCATCAGATGGATGAACAGATCAGCCTTGCGCTTCTTGTCCACGGTCACAACCCATTGCTTGACCGATGACGCCGCCACGTTGCGCGGGCTGACCTCGATGGTCAGCGGATCATTGAGCATCTGCGCGGCCAGCAGACGAATTTCGTCGGAAAAGGTCGCGGAGAACAGCAAGGTCTGGCGCTGCTTGGGCAGTACCGCGTAGATGCCACGCAATTCCTCGGCAAAGCCCAGATCAAGCATGCGGTCGGCTTCATCGAGGATCAGGGTCTGCAACTGGGAGAACTTGACTGCATTCTGACGATGCAGGTCGAGCAGACGTCCCGGTGTCGCAACCAGCACGTCCACGCCCTTGCGCAGCTTCATCATTTGCGGGTTGATGCTCACGCCACCGTAGGCTGCGTAAGTGCTCAACGGCAGGTGCTCGGCATACTGACGAATGCTTTCGTGAACCTGATCGGCCAGTTCGCGGGTCGGGGCCAATACCAGCGCGCGAACGCAATTAGGCGCGACTTTCGGCCCTTCCATGGTCAGGCGCTGCAACAGCGGCAAGGCAAAACCTGCGGTCTTGCCGGTGCCGGTCTGGGCAGCTGCCATCAGATCGCGGCCTGCCAGTACCGGAGGAATTGCCTGGGTCTGTACAGGCGTCGGAGTCTGGTAACCGAGCGCTTCGAGGGCGCGCAGCAAGGGTTCGATCAGGCCGAGAGAGGCGAATGTCATGGAAATACCGTAGGAAAAATTCAACGCAAGGCGCGCAGTTTAACCTGTCCGGCCCGCCTCGGTTAGCTTGTGCGTGTCGATCCGACCTTTCGTACCGCCGACCTGCGCCATTGCGGCAGGCCAATCAGCACGACAGCGCTGATAATCACCACCATGGCCATGCACTCTTCAATACCGATTGTCTCTCCCGCAAACACCACGCCAAGCATCACCGCCACTGCCGGGTTGACGTAGGCATAGCTGGTTGCGGCTGCCGGGCGCACGTTCTTGAGCAGGTACATATACGCGCTGAACGCGACGATAGAGCCAAACACCACCAGATACAGGAGCGCGCCCCAGCCCGCTGCAGTCGGCATGTGCGCAAGGCGCTCGCCGCTCAAAGCGCTGCCGATCAGCAGCGTCGCGCCGGCCGTGATCATTTCTGCCGCACTGGCCATCGGACCTTTGGGCAACGGCATATGCTTGCTCAATACAGAGCCGAACGCCCAGGACGCAGCGGCAAAGAGCACCATCGCAGCGCCATAAGGGCTGGCTTGCAGATTGGAACCGAGATTCAGCAGGCCGATGCCGATCAGGCCCAGCACGATGCCCGCCCACTCCAGATTAGTGGTGCGATTGCCCCAGAACAGGCCGAACAGCAAGGTAAACAGCGGCATGGTCGCCACCGCCAGCGCCGCGACGCCTGATGCAACGCCTGCGTGTTCGGCCAGCGTCACACCGCCGTTACCGCATGCCAATAGCAGGAAGCCGATCACAAACGCCGCTTTCCACTCGCGCCAGGTCGGCGCTGGCACGCCGCGATAACGCAGGAAGCCATACATCAGGCATCCGGCAATCAGAAAACGCACACCAGCCATCATCAGCGGCGGCCATGACTCCACGCCAATACGGATGAACAGATAGGTAGAGCCCCAAATCAGGTACAAGGCCAGAAAAGCGCCAATGAGCAACGGCGAAACACGAACGGACTGAGGCATGGCAAGGCTCTGGGATCATTGTTATGGTGAACCTATTGTATGAAGGCCAGAGGCGGATATTAAGCAGACAACCCTGTTTGAACAACTCTGAAACTTACGATTCAACGCTTGTAAGGCCTGTTTTCCTTTTATTTTAAAATGGCCCATCGCACAGTACGAGGCACGTCATGACGCTGGATAAATACGATCGGATTCTGCTCGATGAGCTGCTGAAAAATGGCCGGGCGTCTTTTGCGCAGCTGGCGAAACTGGTCAACCTGTCCGCGCCTGCCGTGGCTGAGCGAGTCGCCAAGCTTGAGGCCAGCGGCGTGATCACCGGTTATGAGGCGAAGGTCGATCTGACAAAGGTCGGCTTGCCGATTCAATGCCTGATCGAGTTACGCATGGGCAGTCACGGCAATCAGCAGGCGTACAAGGAGCTGTGGCAGGTCCCTGAACTGATCCAGTGTTACCGGGTGACGGGCGACCCGTGCGTGATCATGAAGGTAGCGGTCGATTCGATGCCACACCTGGAAGACCTGATCAATCGGATCGCCAGGTTCGGCTTCAGCAAAACCTCAATCGTGCTGTCGACAGCGGTGGAGCGCAGCCTGCCGGCCAACTATCTGACCAGCAACGGCAAGCAGGAACACTAAAGGATCAGAAGCCGCGCTGACGCTTCAGCGTTTCGCCGATCTTGGCGGCCGGGACTTTCTGCAGGGAACACAGCATCTGGTGGGAGATTGACGCGATGCCGTGGGTGTTGCGCAGTTCGTTGGTCAGATACGCCGTGAGGTTGGCGGCCATTTCCGCATCGGCCATCGCCCGGTGAGCCTTGCCGGTATTGGGCAGGCGCGCGTAGCTGGTCAGCGTGCCAAGCTTGTGATTCGGTGCGCCAGGCATCAGGCGTCGGGCCAGCAGCATCGAACAGGCAAAGCTCTGTTCGCGCTTGCGCTGAATGCGCGACAGTTCGTAGTCCCAGAATTTCTGGTCGAACGAGGCATTGTGCGCGACCAGCGGCGTGGCACCGACGAAATCTGCCACATCGCCCATCACCCGTTCGGCGCTGGGGGCGGTGCGAATCATGTTGTTGCTGATGCCGGTCAACCCCTCGATAAACGCAGGAATACGCACCCCGGCATTCATCAGGCTCTGAAAGCGCTCGACGATACGCCCCTGCTCCATGATGACCACGGCAATCTCGGTTGCCCGGCAGCTATGGCCGGGGGAGATGCCGGTGGTTTCAAAGTCGATGACTGCAATACGTTCCAACACTGGCCTGACCCTGTAAATTCATTTCAGCAACAACGCGCCTTCGATAGGCACATAACGACTGGCTGCGCGGATCAACGAGTTCGCGGTCAGCCCCGGCACGCCATAGGCCACCGCCTCAACACCATGTTTGCTGATCACACGTTCGAGCAACATGTCGAAATCGCCATCACCCGACGCCAGCACGACTTCGTCGACTTGCGGTGCGAAATCCATGATATCGATGGTGATGCCGACATCCCAGTCCCCTTTCGCCGAACCGTCGCTACGCTGGATGTACGGCTTGAGCCTGACGGTAAACCCCAGATTGCGCAGGATCTGCTGGAACTGCTGTTGTTTGCTGTCGCCACGATCGATGGCGTAGGCAAACGCGTGAACAATCTCGCCGCGCTTGCTGATATCCGCCCACAAGGCGGCGTAATTGAAATGACAGCCATGCGCCTGGCGCACGGTGTAATACAGGTTCTGCACGTCGGCGAACACCGCGATCTTCTTCACCGCAATTCCTCATGGCGGGCAACACGCCCACTGGTTACAGCGATCCGGAATGTGAATCGGTGCCCAGTATGCCAGCTTGAGAACGGAATTGAGCTTCAACTATCGTGCGACGCTCCGCGTCGCACGCATTTCTGGATGCTCCACGCCCGATCTTGAATGGGCGGCGCGGCGCAGACCTGTGACGCGGAGCGTCACCCAAGGCGTTCCCTCACAGGAGAGTGCGGAACGATAATTGTCTGTTCTGGAGCGCGAGAAGCGCTCACTGCGTCCTCAAACAAACGAATCATCATCAGAAAACATGTCGCCGCCATCGTCAAAGCTGTCATCGGCCGTGTACTGCTGATCCGGCTGTCCCCAGCCGCCCTGATCATTGAACGAGCCGGTGTCCTGAGCCTGTGGCGCGTCGTGAATGACCTCGACGATCTCCTGCGGCTGGCTGTGGTGGCTGAACATGCTGCTGATGCCTTCTGCCAACAGCACGCCGCCCGCCACACCGGCCGCGGTCTTCAACGCACCGCCGAGAAAGCCACTGCCCGCAGCCGGAGCAGGCGCGGCGTAACCACCCTGCGGCGCTGCAGGTGCAGGGGCAGGATTGAAACCGGCACCGTCGCGCCAGCCACCACCGGAAGCCTGGGCCGGCTGAGCCTGAGGCGCTCGCGAGGCGCTGCTGCCGAAAATACTCGACAGAAACCCGCCGCTGGCCGGCGCTGACGAAGATTGCCCTTTGGCCTGCTGCAGCTCGGCCTGCAACTGCTGAATCTGCTCGTCGCGCTGTTTCACCTGCTGATTGAGCTGATTCACCGCAGCTTCCTGCACCAGAATCGCCTGCGTCATGTAATACGGCGCAGCGGGCTGGCGAGCCAGATGCTCCTTGATACGCGCCTCGGCCGCAACATCTCGCGGGGCGGATGCCGTTTCAGCGTCTTTCAGTTTCGAGAAAAGACCATCAATCAGGGTTTGCTCTTCGCTGTTCATGACCACCTCACTGAGTTGCCACTGGAATTCTTTCCTGCCGCACCGGCAGGACCATGCTCAGAAAATGGGGCCTCATCCACCCGCTTCAATGACATGAAGAAAAAGATAAGAAGATCTCGGCCCACCACCACTGCGCTTGGTTCGGCAGGGGCCATGGGCTAAAGTGTGCGC
Source organism: Pseudomonas syringae group sp. J254-4 (assembly GCF_032586855.1). Classification (NCBI taxonomy): domain Bacteria; kingdom Pseudomonadati; phylum Pseudomonadota; class Gammaproteobacteria; order Pseudomonadales; family Pseudomonadaceae; genus Pseudomonas; species Pseudomonas syringae group sp. J254-4. The sequence goes on from NZ_JAWHOO010000006.1 coordinate 26,377, forward strand.
CTGCTTTTAGCCAGCGATCTATCTACATGAACCCGTTGACCGTCATCCAGGATTCGCTCTATTTCTTTCGGCGCAATCTGGGCAGCATTATGCTGTTGTGCCTGCCTGTCGTGATACTCGAGGTGCTGGCCAAACAAGCGTTGAGCAACGCCATGTCCGCCGACACGTCGCCTGCCTACGAATTGGTCATAGGGCTGTTTTTCTACCCTATCTATACAGCGGCACTGATCCTGTTTCTCGACGCACGCAGCCGTGGCGAAGACGTCTACACCCGCGACCTGCTGGCCATGGCGTTGCGCCTGTGGCCCACCTTCGCCGTGCTCTCGGCAATGAGCACTCTGCTGATCATGTTCGGCCTTTCGCTGTTCGTGGTCCCCGGCCTCTGGGTCATGATCAAACTGGCGTTCTGCGAATACCTGCTGGTCCTGCGCAAGCTCACGCCGTTCATGGCCATGCGCGAAAGCATGCTGATGACCACCGGGCACTTCACCCGCATTCTGGTGTGCGTACTGAGCGTCTACATTCCCCTGTGGCTGCTTGAGGGCGCCAGCCTGTACCTGTTTCCGGAACCGCAAAGCGCAGCGGTTTCCGTGCTCACCGACAGCATCGGCAGCTTCCTGCAACTGTTCACCACCATTGTGACCTTCCGCCTGTTCATGCTGATCAGCGAACCCGCACACCGCGCCTGAAGCAAAGGCTGACGTCAGACGCGTCGATTCGGTATGCTCAATGCCGAATCCCTCACTGAGCGCCAGGCGCTCCAAGTCGAGCCGATGCCCCGTTTACTGCTACGTCTGACCCTGTATGGCTTGCTGCTGGTCGCCGTATTGCTGTTACTGGTTTTCCAACTGACCTGGCGCCCTCCAGCTCGCGAGTTACTCCCGGCCAGCTGCAATCCTGCGGTTCAGGCGCCAAAGCTGGTGCCGGGGCAAGCCCTCAAAGTCATGACCTGGAACATCCAGTACCTGGCGGGCAAGCGCTATGTGTTCTGGTACGACATGGCCGACGGCAGCGGCCCGGACGAACGCCCGACGCATGAAGACCTGGCCTACAACCTGGATGAAGTGGCGCGGGTCATCCGTGATGAACAGCCGGATATCGTACTGCTGCAAGGGGTCGACGATGGTGCCAAAAACTCCGATTACGAAGACCAACTGGCATTGATCAAAGAGCGAGTGGCGGACCTCTACCCCTGCAGCACGCAGGCGTTCTACTGGAAATCTGAGTTCGTACCCAACCCGCATATCTGGGGCAGCGTCGGCAGAAAACTGGCGACCCTCAGCCGCTTCCACATCGACAGTGCCGAACGCGTGCAACTGCCGGTGCCAGACGCCAACATCATCAGCCGTCAGTTCCAGCCCAAGGATGCCTTGCTGGTCAGCTACCTGCCCCTGCGTGACGGCGGCAAACTGGCCGTCATCAACACCAGCCTGACCACCGCCAGACACACCGGCGACACCGCACAAAAACAGGTCGCTGCCACTGAGACGCAGCTGGACAAGCTGGAAAGCGGCGGCACACCGTGGCTGATCGGCGGCGACTTCAACCTGCTGCCGCTGGGTCAATACCAGCGCCTCCCCGAAGAACAGCGCCTCGGCTACGCCGCCGACAGCGAGCTGCACGAGCTGTGGGAGAAATACCCGATGATCCCCGACAACGCCGAATCCAGCGGCATAGACCGCGGCAAATGGCTCACGCACTTCCCCAACGACAGCCGCATCAACGGGCCGGACAGGACAGTGGATTATCTGTTTTACAGCCCGAGTTTGAAGCGGGTCAGTGCGCGGGTGCGGCGGGACGATACGTTGTTGATCTCTGATCATTTGCCGGTGATTGGGCGGTTTTTGTTGCCGGTTTTGCCCTGAGGGGGTGAGTCGGCATTCAGGTTTCGATTTCTGGCTGGCCACCAAACTTCCGAATGGCGCCCTCACAGCCGACATGGTCAAAACAGTTTGAACCGTTTCTGAGCGCGCTCGCCTAATGATTAGCCTGTGGATACTCCCACAAGCTACGTGCCAATACCGGCATACCCAAAGGGTGATCAACGTGGCTAAAGACGACAAGAAAAGTAAAGGCGAAGCCTCGAAAGCCAGCAAGGATCTGAAAGACAAAAAAGCATCACCGGCAAAAAAATCTGAAGCGGCTTCGACGCTTTCCAAGTCTTCCGAAAAGAAAGACAAGAAAAAAGACGCCGAGCCAAAGAAAGCAGCCAAAAAAGCTGATAGCAAGCCAGAAAAGGCCAAGAAATCAGAGAAGGCGGACAAAGCGGAAAAGCCTCCTAAAAAGAAAAAGTGATGTTTGCTGCCTGCCAGGGTGTTGCGCCCTGGTCTCTGGTCTGTTGCGTTGGGCACGCAATGGCTGATATGGCCAATATCCGAACAACCTCCTCCAGGCACTTCCCGCGAAAGCAACTTGGTGATTGCCTTTCCGAAGGCTATTGTGAAGTGGATCTTCCAGACCTATGATCAAGGCAGGCAGTGATGGTCGCCTGGCGCCTTTTTCGCAAAGCAATAGCCCATCGTTGCTACACACCTTCGTTTTACATCGGCATGCCCCTAACTAGACGCTGCCCGGTGAACAGGCAATCGGACACCTAAGCGTCGTAGATTAGGAACCATTGCCATGTCTGATTTTTCCCCTTAAGCAGCTTAAAATCTCAATCTAAACAACTTGCTCGTGATCAGGGCCTGAAGCTTTCTGTCGCTCAAGAAACACTTGTGCAAAAAGCAGGCTTCGCTGATTACCATGAGTTTTCTGTGGTCGCCCAGCGGAATCCCAAGGATCCACGCTTGATGATGACTGCATTTGGGGTCAGAGATTTTAGCGACGCGATCCACGAGGACGATGTTTACGCAGATCTAGATCAGGAGCTGGAAGATCAGCTCTCCGGTGCGATTGCGGATACAAACACAAGCGGGTTTACGGTCGATAACTTGACAGTCGATGCCTCTGAATACATCGATTCAACTGGAATGCTGATCTTGGGTGTCTCGCTGACCTACCAAGGCAAGCAAGACCAGGAACGGGTGTATCACGGTGCAGCGTTCTTCCTTACTGCAACGGTCAAGTTGCTTCGCCGCGAAGGTAAGTGGTTCCTTGCTGAGGATGGCGTGTCCATCATCAGCCGCGAGTCTGATGCTGCCCGCGACCGTATGTCTGAGCTGGAGTATTGGGCAGCGGTGGAAGAAGCCCGGAGTAGCAACCGCATGTCTAAGGCGCAAGCACTTGTGAGCGAGCTGGGGATATCGGTCGAAGACGGCGAGCTCTTGGCCGGATCAGAAATCACGACCAATGAGTCGGATGATGATCTCCCGTACAGCTACCTGATCAATTTTGAACCGGTGGCTGAAGGTGAGTTGATAGCAGATCTGCTCGCGCGATTCGGCTCCCTAGAGTACGAACTAAACGCAAACTTCTTCGATGATGTTGAGCGCGAATTCTGAGATTGATGATGTGGTGGCCAGCCTAAAAAGCTGGCCATTTAATCCTCCGACCCTCATATTCCATTCCACAAATACAGACCTACCTGTTAACCAAGACCCTTACCTTTTGGACGGTTTTCCTGCGCAGCCTACTTGGAGGCGCAGAGTACCTCCAAGACTCAGACTTCATATTACTTGAACCGTGATCAGTCGGCCCATTCAATCCTGATGAAATCTTCGATGCTTCTTGCTCGAGCCAGAACCATATCTTCAGTCCAAGATTCAGCGTCATGAATCTGTTGGCCTACATGGATCGTGGCAATCAGTCCACAGCTTCGATAGATATCTATCTTCTCAATCGGCGGCTTAGCTTTTAGCGAAGAGTTTGTTCCTGGTGGCAGCATCGTCAGATTCCCGAGGTGGTGCATCCACTCAACGCCACTGCTTTGTGGTGCAATATGCTCTATTGAGCTAGCGGCATCCTGCTCCCAGATCTTTCCCCATTGGCTCTCATTTAGCTTCTGCCCTGCGAGCTTAGCCAAGTGTTCGTCATAACGGTTCAGCACGTAGCGCAGCTGATTTTGCCAGCCATCGTAGCTGCTCACCCAATCAATATTGTCCAAAACCTCGTCAATGGAATAACCCTTGGAGATTTTTTCCAAACCGATAAGAGTTTGATCTTTATCCAAGTTATTCCGGTAGATTTCGTAACCAAGACGGATGTACTCCCCAACCTTGTGACGGCTGTCACGGCTCGCCAGTTCGTAGATTCTAAAAGTTGCGCGCTCCCATTTACCCAGCAGCTCTTGCTCTGTCTTCTTGTCGAATTTCCGCAGGATGATCGCTGCCGCAACAAACCGAGCGTGCACAATTCGCGTTACAGCCCGGAGGCGCGGATCTCGGAACAGGCGCAGGTTCGCTTGCACGACCGCCTCGAGCTCATGACCAACCTCTGCAATCGTTTTTAGCTGCGTGCCAGCCTTCAAGGTCAGTAATGCGGTCGAGTCTGCTTCACTGGGAATCCGATTCGGTCGTGCGTCACAAGCCCATGCTCCTGCGAAGCGGAGAGCTTCGTCTCCGATTCGTGTGCTGTTTTCCAGCGAACGATAAATGCCCCGCCAGACGTCTTGCATTTCAGACACCGCCTCATCGCGAGTACCACCCTCAACGTGCTCGAAAATGAGTGCCATTAGCTGGCTTTTGAGCTTGTCGATCCATTTCACATCCAGCCCACGGCTGTTAAGAACCTCGAAGACTCGGTATACCGTAGCCTCGTCAGAAATCTCATGGTAAATGATCGTTAGCTTATTTCTGATGGTCACCAACAGTTCAAAGATCGTATCTCCACGAGCCAGCCATTTGCTCACAAAGAGCTCGCAGTCACGGGCAGCTTCAACCAAATTCTGATCTGCAGCAGTTTTTGCAGAGCCTTCCTCCACCATCCCCTTGCGGATGTAATTGGTGAAAACCTGACTCGCATCATGATTTGTCTGGAGCAGAATTAGAGAATGGTCGTCTCCTTTAACGAGGAGCTCACCCAACTCCCGCCGCACCTTGGCTTGCGTAGCGTCATCGTTGTTTAGAGCTTTTTCAATCGCCTTCATAAGGATGATGAGAGTTGTTACACGTTGTTGGCCATCCACCAGCTCGACAGTCTTGAACTCGTCGACGCCGAGAAGGCGGGTTTCTTTCTCCTTGGCCAAGGCGACCAATGTAGCCATGAAATGCTCCCGGCCAGATCGAAATGCCTCCTCGATGTCGCCGAATAAGTCTTTGCGCTGGCGAGATGTCCAGGAGTAGGCACGTTGGTATTCTGGGATTCGAAAAAGCCTGCCTTCAAGCAAACCAGCGATCTTGAGGTGTAGTGGGTTGAGCTTCATACGCGTTCCTTGCTGGAGAAATGATGAGAGAATAGCCATTAGCCAGCAAAAATAGCTAGCGTCCCTCGGCCAGTTTATCCTCACAAAGGAACACGATATGAGTCTGCGCGCCAACGTACTGGATGCTCTAATCGACGGTCAGGTTGGCAAAGGTCTCATTGTCACGAGGCAAGCTGTTATCCAGCTTTTCATCGACGTTGCTGAAACCGACACAGGCGTTTTCCTATCCAATTCCGAGATGACCACTGCCGTTAGCAGTCCAACCTCCATCAGGAAGATCTGTTGGCCAAGAGGATACGACCAGCACACACGCCCTCGCGCTTCAGAAAAGCGCTAGGGGTGCCGCTTTAGGGCAGCGCCTCGGTCTGATAGGTCACACCCTTCACCAAGTGAACTGAAACGTTCTCCGGCGATGTACCCAGACTGAACTCTGGCATCTGATCAGGATGGCGTATTTGAGCGGATGGGCTCTTGTCGAACAGTACGTAGTTGATTCCGCCATCACTACGCTGGACAGAACGAAAAGCGATTCCATCAAATCCATGGGCTGAGTAGCGAATGCATTCAGCGAGCGCTTGGGTCATTACATAATCCGTATCGCTTGCTCTAACAGGCAGTGCGATCAAATCATGCAGATAGCCCAAGAGCCGCCTTCTGTCGGCTCTATTACTGAAGCTTGGACTGAACAGGCTGAGGGGGGAGTGCTCAAGAGTCCTGAGGGCCGTGAAGTCGAAGAACTTAAGGTTTTCTGTAGATACAAATTCTGCAACGACAACTTGATCTCCAATTGATGGTCGCACCTCGGCAATACAGGTCTGAGAGTCTCCCGCGACGTACATCAATGGAATTCCCGCTGCACTCATCCGATTGTTAGCAGCACGCTCTCTCGGCGGCGCACCCAATTCCTTTTCCGGATCACCCTGAAAGCGTATGACCTCACTCGAGTTCTGGGCGACACGGGCGCGATAGAACAAGGAGCCTGCTGGAACCATTTTGACCGGTGACGGCAGCTCGCTAAGCTCATCCTTTCTCGATCCCATTGCTTCGCGGATCAGCGAGTTGAAAAAAACTTTGGCTTTATCGTTGAAGAATCGCCGACCGTGGGTCAGCTCATAAGAAACTGCGTGCCAATCGCCTTCGGCCCACCATCGTTCGTGCTCTTCAGAGTCAAATTTGCTAGGTGCCAGACTGTACTCTTGCCCTGGGGAGTAGAATTCATCCTCGTCGGCTTCGTGATCAACCAGCAGCTCAGCTATCGCGGAGCACACAGCATCAGACTCGCATCTGATAGCCTTGCCTACGATTGTTGGCAGGCTCATTTCGTAGCCTGGATGGAGCCCATAGTCGACGACAAAGTATTCCTGGAGGCGGCCTCGGATTATTGAGGCAATCTCGACCGGCGTCTGCGCCTCTTCGACAACCTTCCCACAACCGCTGCATGTGCGAGGTTTGACAAGTCCTGTGGCGAGGTTCCTGATCCAATCATCTTGTACGCACGAGGCGCATACGAACATAGAGTTCTCATTTTCCATGCCGAGCCAGATCTCACTCAGAATCGTATCGGTACTGCTGGGAGCCATTGTTCTTGCCTCTCAAAGGGAGCGAATGATTAGCTCAGGTGGCAGAGTTGAGCCATTGCCGTAATCATTTCCAGTTTCAGCGAGATGTCCATTCATTTCGAGTAGCTGCCGGGACTTCATGCACCTCAACCTGTACCTCAGCCAGCGCCCTGGTGAGCTCCCCTACGAGCTTTCTATCGATGATCAATCGATCAATCCGCTCGAAAGGGAAAACCTGAAACAAAGCGCGCGTGCCCATTTTCGAAGAGTCCGCATACCTGTGAGGTATCGCGTGCGAGCGATCATTTCTCTGGTGATCTCTGGCTCTTCTATTGAGAAGTCGAAAGCACCGTCAGCACTCAACGCACCGATGGTCACAACAGCGTGCTCGGCGTTGAAACGAGCGATCTGCTCCATTGCCAAAGCCCCCGTGTTCTGAGCCGACTCAGGACGATATTCTCCTCCGATCATGAATACCCGGTGAATCGCCCCGGGCTTCCTAGACACCTCTATACTTTTGCATACAAAGATGCCGTTGACGGTCTCGTAGAGGCTATGGCAAATCGTCAGGTGCCTTTGGATAGCGGCATTTACCCTTTGCTCTTTCTATACCGACACTCCCTAGAGCTGCAGTTAAAGCTGATGCTAAAGAGCGCTCGTGCTCTGACAGACAGAGAGCCCAAGAATTACGACTAGCATCCGTTGATGCCTCTATGGTCGGAATTGCGTCGTCTGCTCAAGGACTTCGGTGTAGAGCACTCAGACGACAACGCTACTGCTGTTCACAAGTTCATTCGTCAGTTGGCGACGTTGACCCAGACTCCATGGTATTTCGGTATGCGACGACCAACGTTGGTAAAGACCACCTCCCGGACGTTACCCACATCAACTTCTGGCATTTGCGCGAGGTGCTCAACAGCGTCTTCGTTTGGCTAAACGGCACATACAGCTGGATTAGGGAGATGGAGCAAAGTCAATAAGGCACTAAGACACTAAGACACTAAGACACTAAGACACTAAATGCGTACGCTGGAAGACACGGTCATGTCAATGGGTAAACTGTGAAAGGGGACTGGGACGCTACCACGCCTGCCCATCATTCTCCTCCTCGGCTGGCTCCGAAAGGAAATCTGGAGCATAGCGTCAGACATTAGCTATTGCCTTGGCAATGTGGGGTTCGTGAAGCGGATACGCTACAATCGTTGGCCACCAAGTTTTAAAATCGACAGCCCCCCTGACTAATGCCCGAAATTTTGCCAGAAAAGAAAGCCTTTTCAACCAATCCTAAGTCCCTTAAATAAAAATCAAAGTAAAGCTATAGCTTTCAGAACAGCCGTACGATGACCTTTAATCATTCTCTGACATTGGCTTTTTCGTAAAATATCTTCGCTCACTGATTTCAGCACTTATCCCCTCATAGCCAGGGAATAATCGAGAGGGGCCATAGCCTAACTCACGAAGATATTTTGCTAGGTTTTCCGCTTGTGAATTTGGCAACGTAAACTTTATGAAAAGATCGTCTACCACAGGAATTCCCAGATCACGAAAATAGTCTGCAACCTGCTGTACCAAGCAAACAGCAGGCGTATTTTCCGAAACCTTATCCAATATATACTCAAGACTACCGAGTGGGGTAACCCAATGACTAAACAGCCCCTGCTGGGCCTCCAGATTCGGATTCCCTCTATAAGGTGGTGTAACAAATTTTAAAGGGAAATCCGGAAAAGGCTTTTCCATCGGAACGTCTTTTGCCTTGCGGTATGCCATATGAATAAAACCTACTTTCTCTGTATTAAGCCCCCATATGCAAAGCTTTCCATCGCGCTTAAAACCGTCGCAGCCAGGCCTTGGCTGAGAAGCGAAAAAAGCAGAGGTCATTGGATTATATGTCCAGTCCAATAGCCGAGTTGGTATCCCGTAGTGCTGTGCTAAAGCTGCTGCTTCCAGCATATCATCAGGTAGCCAAGGAGAATTATGATTCCAGCTTGACATAGCCTGAAAGTCTACTTTTCTATAGTGCAGATCTCTTAAAAACCTTGACTCTGGCACTGAGAGACCATTCATATCAGCTTGCCTATAAAAATCTCTGATTAGTTGATACTCTACAAATGCTTGTATAAAAGACGAATGCTCTAGATCAGGATGAGCATCAACAAAAACATTCATACTCGCAATCATGTCTTTTTTTGAAGGCGGCCGCAGCGAGGACGGTACCAAATGGTAAGTAGCGTCTCGTTGCCCTCTGAAAACATAATTTTTTAGTACGATATCGGAGCTTAATTTTGACCAAGGCATGAGAGCACCTAGAAGTTCCTTGGCTGTTTCAAAGTGATACGTGGAGCTTATTTCTGACATAATTCCCACCTCAAAAAGCATTCAAGTATCAAAAACCCTAAAAACCACAACATCAAATCACAACATACTTAACGCGAACCAAAAATCTAGAAACCTCGCCCCCCCCTAACACCAATCAACCTTCAAATATTTACCTTATAATCTAGAAGTCCAATTGAGAATTGCTGCGAGTAACCTGATCACAATTCAAATTAGGCTATAGCTCGACTTACAACAAGCATCAACCCAAATAACCTTTCTTATATTTCAACTTAAAACTTTCACCTAACTGCCTAGACGATTCCTGCACATTTCTTGATAGATCCGTACCAGCACCAATACGCTTGAAGTATTTAATCTTTTCATCCATTTTTTTTGTTACCATATCCCAGTCGCTAGACACTAGCCCAGCTATACTGAAATCGCTCTGCACTAACGCATTTAAAGCACCTTTATATCTTCGCTGATAAAAGTCCCATGCTGTGAGAAACTTAGTTCGAACGGCGGGATCTGCATGCTTTCGCATTTGGGTATGGATATCTTTAAGAAAACGCACATCCCAAGGAAGATTGATTGCAAAGTCTTCTCCGGGGCTACCTCTTAGATTGATCGGCCATTTATTAGGAGAAAGGGCACTCAATGCTTGTAGACCATCACACAGAAAAACGAACGATAGTCCTGGCGAGAAATCAGCAATCTTTTGCATGAGCCCAAATCTCGAGCATTCATCAGAAATGAACAGCCCTAAGGATGGAATCGCCTTTTCAGCGTGGTATGCAGTAATAAGAGCGCTGCCGAAGAAGCAGTTAACATGATTCCGTTCATAGTGATGAAAATCGCCTTTGACAATAACGGCGCGAAAGTAGATATCCTGACCGACAAGTCTATGATGTAGATCACTCGCAAAATCAATGAGAGCTTGTATGCAATACGCTCTATCTGGATCGCTAGAAACTGTAGAGCTGCTGTATATCAGAATGGTATCTGAAAAAACAATCACCTTGAAATCGGATCGTCCATGAACATTCAGGGTATCCAGAATTTCGTAGACCCGAACGACTTTTCTAGGCTCCTTACTGACCATTTCCGAGAAACCGAGAATATCAATGTATAGCAGAAACCGATCACTCATCCCATTACCTATCGACTAAATTTCCTATAAAGGTCTAACCCCTACCTAATTACAGCTCACGATCTTTATACTCAATCATCCCCCTTTGACAATACCATATTGACATTCACTTGTGCGACTCAGTACCTGCCTTACGTTGATCATGTGGCCAAACACGTAATACGCGGGCATTCTCATCCAAAAGCAAGTCGTTATGTCACCACACTGATGGTGTAGCTCTATGAACAATGTCACACATCGCATGGTCTGCGCAGCGGCACCAAAACTGCGCGATTGAGGAGGACTGCCGTATAGTTGCAAACTAGCATTCTCGTGTTCAGTCTCCCATCATTCTTCTGGCAGCCAAGGAAAATGTTCGCAAATATCTGGATACTCTGCGTAACAGACTGCATCCGGAATAATCCAGCCGTGGAACAATTCACTACGTCCCCCTAGGCTTGACCCGAGCCGTCGCCTCCGCCACCAACGGGTCATCCGGCCAGTAATGCTTCGGATACCGCCCCTTCAAATCCTTCTTCACCTCAATATAGGTAGACCGCCAAAAGTTAGCCAGGTCCTGCGTCACCTGCACCGGACGGCGCGCCGGAGACAGCAGGTGCAGTTTCAGCACCTGCCGCCCATTGGCGATGCGTGGGGTGTCAGATAACCCAAACAACTCTTGCAGCCGCACCGACAGAATCGGCGGCTGTTCACTGTAGTCGATACGGATATTCGAGCCAGACGGCACCTGGATGGCCTGCGGAGCCTGCGCTTCCAGTTGTTGCGGCATTGGCCACAGCAGGAGGTTGCGCAGGATGGAGGACAGGTCGAGCTGGCTGAAATGGCTGAGCCGGGTGACTTTGCCCAGGTAGGGCATCAGCCAGTTTTCGAGTGTCGCCAGCAGTTGCGCGTCACTCAGGTCGGGCCATTCGCTTGCTGCGCTTTTGTCGATGTCCAGATTGCGTAGCAGCGAGACACGCGCCTGCCACTGGCGCAGTTCGGGCGTCCACGGCAGCAGTTCCAAGCCTTTGCGACGTACCAGCGCCAGCAGTGCCTGGCTGCGAGCTGCGTCATCGAGGCCGGTCAGCGGTTCGCGGTTGATAATAAGCTCGCCCGCCTTGCGCTGCCGTTCTGCGCGGAACACGCCTTCGCGCTCATCCCACTCAATCTGGTCCACGGTGATGACCTGCTCGGCCAGCACAGAGTCGAACAGCGCTGGATCGAATTCGGCAGCGAGGTAAATCCGCTCCTCACGCTGCCCCTGACGGCTGCCTAAATCTGCGATGACCAGCCAAGGCTGCTTCATCAGTGCGTCGGCCTCGGCGAAAAGTGCCGCGCGACCGTTGGCCAAGCGATATTCAGCACCGCCGGGGCGACGTTGTTGTGCCACGCGATCCGGGTAGGCCAGTGCCAGCAGAGCGCCCAGCCAGCGTGAATGATCGGGATCGATGACCGGGCTTTTCGCAGTGCCGCGCAGGTATCCGCGATATTGCCGTGCCAGCTGTTTAGCTCGCTGCACACCGCCCTGTGCACCACGCGCAGCACGCTCGGTGCCCGCCAACAAGGTCAGGCGGCTGTGCAGATCGGCCCCGCCGCCGCGCAGAATATCGCGCTCGCCCAACAGTGCGGCCACGTCACACGCCAGTTCGCCCAAGCCCAATGCATGACCGCGTAGCAGCAGGTGCGCGATGCGCGGATGTGCGGGCAGCTCGGCCATCGCCTGACCGTGGGGCGTCAGAGCTGGCGGTTGGCCCAGCTGGTTGCTCAGCGCCTCAAGCCGCACCAGCAAATCCTGCGCCTGCGCATAAGCCGCCGCTGGCGGGACATCGAGCCAAGCCAGTTGCGCAGGCATGACGCCCCAGCGCGCCAGTTGCAGCGCAAGCCCGGCAAGGTCCGCCTGAAGAATTTCTGCCGCGCCGTAGGCGGCCAGTTGATCGTGTTGCGCTTCGGACCACAGCCGGTAACACACACCCGGCTCCAGCCGCCCTGCCCGCCCGGCACGCTGAGTGGCGCTGGCACGCGAGATACGCTGGGTTTCCAGACGCGTCATGCCGCTGCCCGGATCGAAACGCGGCACCCGCGCCAACCCGGCATCGATCACCACACGCACGCCGTCGATGGTCAGGCTGGTTTCCGCAATATTGGTCGCCAGCACGACCTTGCGCGTACCTTGGGGGGCAGGCTCGATGGCCGCACGCTGCGCATTGAGATCAAGCTCGCCATGCAAGGGGCAGAGCAGAATGTCGGCGCGTTCGCCCAGCGCTTCTGCCAGTTGCTGGTTGACACGACGAATCTCGGCCTGCCCCGGCAGAAACACCAGCAGGCTGCCGGACTCGCTGCCCAGCGCATCCAGCACCGTCTGCACGACACGCGGCTCGATGAATTCACCCGGCTGAAAAGGACGCCCCCACTGCATCTTCACCGGAAACATCCGCCCGTCGCTGCGCACTACCGGTGCATCGTCCAGCAACGCCGCCAGCCGCTCGCCTTCCAGCGTGGCCGACATCAGCAGAATCTTCAGCGGCTGATCGTCACGAAACAGCTCACGACCATTGAGGCTCAGGGCCAATGCCAGATCGGCGTCCAGACTGCGCTCATGAAACTCATCGAAAATCAGCAGCCCCACACCTTCCAGCGCCGGGTCGTCCTGCAAGCGACGCGTGAGAATCCCCTCAGTCACCACTTCAATACGCGTCTTCGGGCCGACCCGACTTTCCAGACGAATTCGATAACCCACCGTCTCGCCGACCTTCTCGCCCAGCTCACTGGCCAACCGTTCGGCGGCTGCTCTTGCCGCCAGTCGCCGCGGCTCCAGCATCAGAATGGTCTGCCCGGCCAGCCAGGCTTCCTCAAGCAGCGCGAGCGGCACACGCGTGGTCTTGCCCGCGCCGGGAGGGGCTTCGAGTACGGCTTCATGGCGCGTGGTCAGGGCCTGGCGCAGGGCTGGCAGGACGGCATCGATGGGTAACGAGATCATGGGGGCTCCCTGAGAGATGCGGGGAGTATACCGGGGTGGGGTTGGGGAATCAGGCGGCGTGTTTTAGCTGAACGGCAGTCGCCAGAAAGACTGCCGCAAGCATGCCTCACGCCGAAAAATCAGACCTGGACCTCGTCGCCCTTCTCATTAATAAGGCCATTGTCGTATTTCTTGCGCAATTCTGGATCGGACAAAATCTTGAACGCATTTGAAATCACTTTGAAACGCTCAGTCGCCTCAGCCTCCTTACCGACATTCTTATCAGGATGATTCTTCAGCGAGGCTTTCCTGTAGGCCGTTTTGACTGCGGAGAGATCTGCCGTCATGTCCGAGAGGCCCAAGTGTTCGTACAACGGCTTGACGGGTGGCTTGGCGGGGACGGAATCGCCCACCTTCGCGGAAGCGTCAGCGGCTGGTGTGTCGTGAGGCCGTTGTGTTGAAGGCCGCTCAGCGCCTGCATTGGGCTTTGCTTTCGGTGGCGGCGGCGCGCTGTTGGCAGCCTGGGGGCGAGTGCGTGGAGGCGTTTGCGGACGTGCTTGCGGTTGGGCGCTTTCAGGTCTCCAGGATGGGCCCGGTGTGGGTCGTCGTACGCGATCGGTGTTCGACTGACGAATCTCGTTGATCAACTGGTCAGCGATGTCGTTCATCAGCTTGTTCAGCTTCAGGTTGCTGGAGAAGAACGCGTGGTGCGCCTCACAGTTGTCCTCGCCCTGCGCGGGCTCAGGCTTGGCCATCGCGTCGGCCAGCTTCTTGCCCAGAGAGAACAACATCTTGCCCTGGCTGTCGCTGACGCCCAAAAAGCTCATCACGTTATGCATCGACTTGTCGCGCTCCCAGACAACGCTGGCTACGTCGAAGGCAGCTCGTGCCAGATTGAATCGGCCTCCGCCTTCATGGGTCTCGACATTGGTCACCGGTTCCTTGCCGCGCAACGCGTCCAGGATTACCGCGAGGCCTTTCTGCTGACGCTCGTTGAGCCGGCCTTTCTGCTCCAGCAATGAGCTGTTGACCTGCAACGCCACTTTTCCAGCGATATGACTAACGACGTTCATCGCGCGGTCTATCGTTGGCTTTGTCGAATCGCTGAGCGCTACACGCGCCAACGAAGATGCAATGCTGGTGAGGTTGATCATATGCGTCCCCGGAAACTCATTGTCGTCTTGGTGGCAAGCAACGGGATCTGGTTCCACGGGTGAGTCAATATTCGATGCAGGGCTCGGGTATAAGGCTCACGGCGTTCCGTTTCGGCCGTGCAAGCGGTAACCGGGACGTTCGCTCAGTCGTTCGTAATAGGCCTTCACTGCCGGGAAGTCCGGATGACTTAACGGGGTTTCAAACCAGCGATTTACTGAAAGGCCCATCGGGATGTCTGCCAGCGAAAACTCGCTGCCGCTAACGTACGCCCCGGTAGCATCAAGCTGTCGATCCAGGATCGCCATGTGTCGGGTCCATTGACGGCATCCGGCAGCCAGCGCGTCAGGGTCTTGATGGGCGACGCTGTGCCTGACCAGCGACATGAAGGCATAACCCCAGGATTTGTTGAGATCTGTGGCCTGCCAGTCGATCCATTGATCCACTCTGGCTCTGGCTATCGCGTCCACTGGATAGAGATGCACAGCGTTGTCGCGGTTCGCCAGGTACCTGATGATCGTGTTCGACTCCCACAGAACGAAGCCTTCATCCTCAATGACTGGAACCATCGCATTGGGGTTGAGTGCCATGAATTCAGGCGTGTTGGTTTCCCTGAAGCCAGAGCCCCAATCCTGCCGTTCGAACGGGATTTCCAACTCTGCACAGGTCCAGAGCACTTTGCGGACATTGATTGATGAGGCCTTGCCCAGTATCTGTAGCATTCCATCTCCTTATGGTCAGCCCGCCTTGGCCGCCATCGCCGTTACTTCCACGCGCATACCCTCAACCGCCAACGCTGCCACGCCCACTGCTGCGCGCACTGGCCAAGGCTTTTTGAAGAAGCGTTTGTACACTTCATTGAAAGCCGCCCGGTCCGCCATGTCGGTCAGGTAGATGGTCAGGTGCATGACGCGGTCCATCGAGCTGCCGGCTCGTTCCAATGCATCTTTCAGGGCCCGCAGGGTGCATTCGCTCTGCTCGGTGATGCCGCCCAGTTCCAGGCTGCCATCAGGATGGGTCGGGATCTGGGTGCTGACCAGCACACCGTTGAAGTCGGCGACGTCCGAAGAGATGGAGTCTGCATCGGGATCGGGGGTGAAGATGATGTCTGCGTTTGCCATGGGATCTCTGCCTTGCAAAGGACGGAAAACGCCAAGCCTACGCGAGCGACAGTTAGGGGTCGAGCCGCGGGCTTGGTCGCGGAAAGTTGAAATGCGCCGCGTTGCTCTACAGAATCGCGCCCGGACCCGGCCATGCTGTCGGGCGCTTGGGGTGAAAGGGGTTGCCGTTGAACGAACAGAGATTGTCCATGCGCCTTGAGCGTGTGGCGACACACGTACCGGCCGGTGCGCGGCTGGCTGATATCGGCTCGGATCACGGTTATCTGCCGGTCGCGCTGCTGAAGCGTGGCGCGATCTCGGCGGCGGTGGCTGGCGAGGTGGCGTTGACGCCGTTCCACGCAGCCGAACGTAGCGTGCGCGAGAATGAACTGGAGCAACAGGTTAGCGTGCGTCTGGCCGATGGTCTGGCGGCGATTGAGGCGGAAGACGGGATAACGGCGGTCAGCATGTGCGGGATGGGTGGGGAGACGATCCGCGACATCCTTGAACGTGGCAAAGCGCGCCTGAGCGGTCAGGAACGCTTGATCCTGCAACCCAACGGCGGCGAGCAACCGTTGCGTGTCTGGCTGATGGAGCATGACTACCGCATCGTCAGCGAAGAGGTGCTGCGGGAAAACCGTTTCGACTACGAAATCATCGTCGCCGAGCGCACCGGCCCCGTTAAATACACCGCCGAGGAGCTGTACTTCGGCCCGCTGCAGATGCAGGCGCGCAGCCCGGCGTTTCTGCTCAAGTGGCAGCGTTTATTGGGCAAAAAACAGAAAACGCTGAACAACTTCGAAAGGGCACAGAAAGGCGTGAGCGAAGAAAAATGGCAGGAGGTTGCGCAGCAGATTCGCTGGATTAGCGCATTGCTGGCCTGAAAATCGAACTCGTGCACGAACTTGCTCTCAAATCCGCATGATCCACAGTTCAGGCTTTATGGCGCCTTCATCTGGTGGCGTCAAAGTTGCAATGTGTGACGCAGAGCGTCACGAACTGCATTCCCACGCGGAGCATGAGGAACGAGAGGTGTCCGGGAGATTACTTCTCGTGACCATGCCCGGCGCAAGGCAAATCAGCCGGGCGCGCCTTGTTTATCTCGCGCCAATGCTCTGCGTGAGGAACGAGAGGTGTTCGCGAGAACGCTTCTGGTGACCATGCTCGGCGCAATGCAATCAGCCCGGCGCGTTTTCTGCACAACCATCGACGGGAGCAACACGACCATGTATTCAGACGTACTTTCCTGGGGCCACGGGCCTCGTCTGTTCGAAGTCTTCCTTGAGCCAACCTGCCCTTTTTCAGTGAAGGCGTTCTTCAAGCTCGATGAACTG
Organism: Pseudomonas syringae group sp. J254-4; assembly: GCF_032586855.1. Classification (NCBI taxonomy): domain Bacteria; kingdom Pseudomonadati; phylum Pseudomonadota; class Gammaproteobacteria; order Pseudomonadales; family Pseudomonadaceae; genus Pseudomonas; species Pseudomonas syringae group sp. J254-4. The sequence goes on from NZ_JAWHOO010000006.1 coordinate 43,225, forward strand.
CTGGCTCAGGCCGGAGAAGACAAAATCACTGTCAAAATCCGCCTGCAATCCCAGCCCTGGCACATGTTTTCGGGCGTTATCGTGCGCTGCATTCTGGCGGCTGCGACGCTGGAAGGCGGAAAGGAAAGCGCCAAGGCCGTCATGACAGCGGTTGCCTCGCACCGTGAAGAGTTCGAGTTTGAACACCACGCAAGCGGCCCGAATATGGACGCGACGCCCAATGACATCATCGCGCGTATCGAGCGTTACAGCGGCCTTGCGCTGGCTGACGCATTCGCCAATCCCGAGCTTGAACAGGCCGTGAAATGGCACGCTAAATACGCCCGCCAGAACGGCATACACGTCTCGCCGACCTTCATGATCGACGGTCTTGTGCAGCCGGGCTTGAGCAGTGGCGACCCAGTATCGAAGTGGGTCGCGGAGATAGGCTGAGAGGCGAGCTCAACCCAGCACGTCGATGCGCTCATTGATCCACTCGCGGCTCCGCGCCAGAGCCTTGCGCGCCAAGGTGGTCGGGAAGTGGATGAAGCCGTGCGGCGACTCGGGCATGAGGTGCATTTCGATCTCTGCCGAGTCGGCCCAGCGCTCGGCCATTTGCAGTGTGTCATCCAGCAGCGGGTCGATCTCTCCAACGAACATCAGTGCGGGCGGAAGGCCGGTCAAATCGCCATACAGCGGTGACAGTGGCGGCTCGCGGCGTTTATCGTCGCTTCGGTCGGGGGTGAGCGCGCGCATGGCGCCGACCATGCCCGGACCGTCCAGCACCAGCGTCTCCGGCCCTGCGGTACGCACGCTCTTGGTGCCCGTCAGGTCGTAGACGCCGTAGTACAGCACCGTCCCCACTATCCGCTCGAGCAGATCAGGTCGGCTTTTCAATTTCAGAAGCGTGGCTGCGGCAAGATGCCCGCCAGCGGATTCGCCGACCACGATAACCGGCAGGCCGGCAAACTCCTCGCAGTCTTTACCCAACAGCCAGCAGGCGGCAGAAAAACAATCCTCCATCAGGCCCTCGATGGGGGTTGTTACAGCAAGTCGGTAATCAACCGAAACAATGACTACGTCGCAGGCCTTGACCATGCCGACGTTGAGATCATCGTTCATCTGGGCATTACCGATCACCCATCCGCCGCCGTGGATGTCGAACACCACGCCCTTGGGTTTACCTTTGGGACGGATGATGCGCACGGGCACCGGTACGTTATCCGAACTGACCGTTCTTTTCTCGATGCGCAGGTCATGGCCTCCCGGTTTCAGGGCGCTGCCGATCTGAGCTGCACGCAACAGCGCCTGAATCAGCCGGGGTGTAACACGATTGCGAATCTGGAAACGCGGCATTCGCGCGAGGATTTTATTAAACCGTCGTACTTCTACCAACTCCTGCTCACTGCAAGGCCAAGGCTGTTTTGTGTCCAATTTCTACTCTCTTGTCAGGCTGACGTGTGCGGGGGCCGACAAAGCGCTTGCCCCCACCTGTACCTGAGAGGCTCTTAGTCGTAGAACGGTTCAACGGATGCCCGACTGCCCACGAAAAAACTGTCCGCGACCAGCCGCAACGGTTGCAGGTCCAGGTCACTGGCCTTGTTGCCGATCAGCTGTTGGAAGTGTCGATACACCGCCGCGTACTCGCCCTCCTCCGAAACCGTCTGGCGCAAGCCATCGATACTCAACAATGCGCCGCCGTTATCCAGACGCAAGGTGCCTTCGGCGCAACGAATCTCGATACTCCAGAGTTCGTCATGACCATGATCGAAGTCGAACTCGGCACGGATATCGAGCTGACGCGTGTCGGACATTTTTATAGAAGCGGCAATTGGCGACTGGCAGTTGCTCGGCACGCGCAGTTCGGCAGATTCGACGAACAATGGCAGTGGCAGCAAATGGGTCACGATCGACAGGGCGTTGATGCCTGGATCGAACACACCCAGGCCGCCGGGCTGCCAGATCCACGCCTGCCCAGGGTGCCATTTGCGCACATCTTCCTTCCAGTCGATCTGAACGCTGTGCAGAGTGCGGGTGGACAACCACTCACGCGCCGCTTCGATACCCTGCGCATAACGCGAATGCCAGGCGAACAGACCACTGACGCCCTGCTCCGACACGTGCTCCACCAACGCCATCGCCTCACCCAGCGTTGCACACGGCGGTTTCTCGACCAGCACGTGTTTGCCTGCCGCCAGCGCCTGCTGCACAAGCGCAAATCTGCCTTGCGGCGGCGTGCAGAACGCAATAGCGTCAACCTGCACGCCACTCTCGAGCAACTCACCCAGCGACTTGAAGTTCTCCACCCCGGCGCACGGCTGCCCTTGCGTAGCGACAGCCACCAGCTCAAATGCGGGGTTGGCGTGGATGGCAGGGACGTGTTGATCCTGCGCAATCTTGCCGTAGCCCACCAGACCGAGACGAATCGGTTGCATACATGACTCCTGAGTTTTTGTAATTATCGTGGGCACAGTAAACCAGATGTTAATAGTGGGCGGTAAGGGGCATCGGCGCGGGAACTGTTTTCCTCCCACGGCTGCGATTCTGCAGTTCGGTCAACTGCACGCTCACAGAACCACGCCATCACTCAATAGTCTTAGCCTTGCAGCCATTGCCTTGTATAGTTGCCCTCTTCATCTCAGGAGCTTTCCATGCGCATTCCTTCTCGCTTGATCGGTGGCGTTCTGGTCGCCACGTTGCTGACTCAGATTTCTGCCTGCGGCAGTATTTTCTATCCTGACCGTCGCGGTCAGATTGATGGCAAGGTTGACCCGGCCATTGCGGCGCTGGATGCTTTCGCGCTGCTGTTCTATATCGTTCCCGGGGTGATTGCGTTTGCGGTGGACTTCGCGACGGGCGCTATCTACTACGCGCCCGGCGAGCATGCGCAGATCGATCCGCAGAAGCTGCAAAAGGCGATCAAGGCTGACGGCAGCGTCGACAACACCAAGCTGCAAGCCATCATTGAAACCGAGCTGGGCCGTTCCCTGCCACTGAACGACCCACGCCTGATTCAGCACAAAGGCAGCGTGGAACAACTGGCAGCTTTGGGCCTGGTCCCGGCAGCCTGATATCGATACGGTTCAAGGAAGCGTCATGAGCACCACTGCCGAACATTCCCGACTGCTGCGTCTGGCGACGCGGGCCTCGCTGGCGGTTGCCGTGACGCTGATCCTGGCCAAGGGCGTTGCCTGGTGGCTCAGTGGTTCAGTAAGCCTGTTGGCCGGTCTTACCGATTCGTTACTTGATGGCGCGGCCTCGTTCCTCAATTTGCTGGCGGTGCATTACGCATTGCGCCCAGCCGATGAGGATCATCGCTATGGTCATGGCAAGGCGGAAGCGCTGTCGGGTATGGCGCAGGCGCTGTTCATCACCGTCAGTGGCGTGCTGATCGCGGTTCAGGCGGTCGAACGCATCCAGAACCCGGAACCGCTGGGCGCGCCGCTGTTGGGTATGGTGGTGATGGTTATTTCCATCGCCCTGACGCTGGCACTGCTCACCTTGCAATACCGGGTGATCAAGGCGACAGGTTCGGCGGCCATTCGTGCCGACTCGCTGCACTACCGTTCCGACTTGCTGCTGAACGCCAGTATTCTGGTGGCGCTGACCCTTGCGTATTTCGGCTGGCAACAGCTGGACGCGTATTTTGGTCTGGGCATCGCGCTGTACATCTTGTGGAGCGCTTTGCAGATCGCCCGCGAGACAGTGTCGGTGTTGATGGATGAAGAATTGCCCGCCGATGTCAGCACGCGCATGCTGGCGCTGGCGTGCGACGTGCCGGGCGTGCTTGGGGCGCATGATCTGCGTACACGGATATCCGGCAATCACTGGTTTGTGCAGCTACATCTGGAGTTGCCGGGCACACTGACCCTGTCGGTCGCCCATGCGCTCTGCGACAAGGTCGCCGACGCTATTCACGAGCAATTCCCGAAGGCCGAAGTGCTGGTGCACGCCGACCCTCAGGAAGTCGTCAAGCAGGCCAATATCTGATCAGCGTCAATTGACGCTGACGTTGTAGCCCCGCCCCGCCAGACAGTCGCCCATCGAGCGACGATAGGCATCCACCAGATCCGGCGGCGGCTGGCCGCTGACATTGGCCGGGTCGAAGCCGCTCTGCTGCGCAGCCTGCAAGTAGCACTGATAGTGATCCAGCTCGACCTGTTGCGGGCTCTGGCCATTGGCAGGGTAGGCAACCGGATCGTAGCCATTGACCTGCTGTCCAGCAGGGGCCTGATACACCGCCTCGTTCTGCGGCGGATTGACCACCACGTAGTCCTGACTGTCAGGCTGGTAGGCATAATAAGTACCGGCTGCCAGAAACAGCAGGCTGCTGCCTATCCATACTTCCTGAGAGTAGGACGGTAGTCTGCTGACACGCACACCGTAAGGCGGTGTCACCACGACATAACGCGGGCCTTGCGGGCGATACCAGTAACCACCCGAGTAGTAATAGTCCTGACCACGATAGGGAATACGCGAGTAGCCACCCGGTACGCGATCTATCGCATAGCCAGGCCGGTATTGCGGGCCGGGTCCCCAGCCATTGCCACGCCCGTCCGGGCGTCCTTCCCAGTGATCATTCGGGCGACCGTTACCGGCCTGCCAGTTGCGATTGTTGCCGCGTGGAATGTCCTGGTAATAGCCCTGACGCGGCGGCTGGGTTTGCCACGCCTCTTTCGGGCCGCTCTGAATCGGCAGGTTGTCCTGAGCCTGGCGCAACTGCTGACGCTGCTGGTTTTGCTGCTGCTGAATCTGACGCTGCTGATCACGTTGTTGCTGATCGATCTGCTGTTGCTGCTGACGCTCGACGTTGCGCTGCTGGATCTGCTGTTGCTGGATCTGCTGCTGTTGCTGGCGCTCAACCTGACGCTGCTGGTTCTGCTGTTCCTGAATCTGGCGTTGCTGATTGATCTGCTGCTGGTTGATCTGTTGTTGCTGCTGACGCTCGACCTGGCGCTGCTGATTCTGCTGCTGTTGGATCTGACGCTGCTGATTATTCTGTTCCTGGAAGCGCTGCTGTTGTTGCTGACGCTGCTGCCCGTTTTCGCCAGAGCTGTTGTACAACTGATTGCGCGGCGAATCATCACGTTCGTCGGCCAATGCCTGTGCGCTGATGCTCAGACACAACAGACTTACACCCGCAAACTGCCAGATGCCAGATTTCATGCTTTCCTCACTAGAGCGCGGGTTGACGTCATTAAGACTGTTTAAGCGTAGCGCCGTTCTGCGCACTTTATCAGCAGACAAAGAAAAGGGGACCAAATGGCCCCCTTGAGATACTTCGCCCTGGCGCAACGCTTTTGACGTTGGCTCACCTCATGCCGTCTTCTGGACAGTATGTAGCCCGGGGGCCTGGCACACCCTGTTGGGTGGGAGGCCGCGACTGGCCTGATTCGGCGAGTCGCGCTGGACGCTGTGTCCGGGCAGTGATTCTGGTTAAAAGAATAGGCCTGAGGCTAAGGCAGAGGATTGCTAATATTGCGGATTAAAACATTACTTGCGCAATTTTTGACTTCAGATGAATAATCCAGCGCAATTGAATTGATAAAGGGGTGCATCGTGAGCAAGCTCGACAGATACGACCTGAGCATTTTGGCTGAATTGCAACGGGACGCACGCATATCCAACCAGGAATTGGCCGAACGCATCGGTCTGTCACCCTCGCCCTGCTCGCGCCGGGTCAAGCAACTGGAGGACGACGGTTACATCGTGCGCCAGGTGGCCCTGCTGGATCGCAAGAAACTTGGCCTGAACCTCACCGCCTACGTGCTGATCGGCATGGACCGGCATACGCCCGAGCGCTTCGAGAATTTCGAGCAGCAAATCCGCAACCTGCCTCAGGTTCTGGAATGCAGCCTGGTGACCGGGATGGACGCAGACTATCAACTGAAGGTGGTGGTGCCGGACATGGATCACTATCAGAAGCTGCTGTTGGGCCATCTGACGCGGATCGAGGGCGTGACCAGCGTCAAGTCCAGCTTTGTGCTCAATCAGGTGCTGGCCAGCACCGAAATGCCGCTGACCCACTTGCGCAACTGAGCCGCTCGACCTCACAGCTTTGCGGCGACTTCCCGGTATTGGCCCTGATCCAGGCCGTCCAGCGTCCAGTCGCCAATTCTGACCCGCACCAGCCGCAGGGTCGGTAAGCCAACGGCAGCCGTCATGCGTCGCACTTGCCGATTGCGCCCTTCCTTGATCACCAGCTCCAGCCAGCTTGTCGGCACACTCTTGCGAAAGCGCACGGGCGGGTTGCGCGGCCACAGTTGCGGTTCATCGAGCTGCCGCGCTTCGGCGGGCAAGGTCGGGCCGTCGTTGAGCAGGACACCGTCGCGCAACTGCTGCAACTGCTCATCGGTCGGCTCACCCTCGACCTGCACCCAGTAGGTCTTGGCCAGTTTGTGTTTCGGGTCGGCGATGCGCGCCTGCAACTGGCCGTCGTTGGTCAGCAGCAATAAGCCTTCACTGTCGCGATCCAGGCGTCCTGCCGGGTAAATGCCGGGGATCTTGATGAAGTCCTTGAGCGTGGCGCGCCCTCCTTCGTCACTGAATTGAGTCAGCACATCGAATGGCTTATTGAAGAGGAACAGCTTCGGCTCGGCCGGTGGCGCTTTGGCGACACGCCGGGCAGCGCCTGCCGGGTTGGAGGCAGGACGGCGGGAAACGGGGCGTTGGGTGCGGGACATGGGGATAGGCAATCAAAAAACAGAAAGGGCCACTTTAGTGGCCCTTTGTGCAAATACCAATCTATTAACGGAATGCTATTAACGGAACGGCGGCTCGTCGAAGCTGCGCAGTTTGCGTGAGTGCAGCGAGTTGACCTCGGTACGCAGTAGGTCCAGCGCGGCGATACCAATCTTCAGGTGCTGGCTGACCGCACGTTCGTAGAACGCATTGGCCGAACCCGGCAGCTTGATTTCACTGTGCAACGGCTTGTCGGATACGCACAGCAACGTGCCGTAAGGCACCCGCAGGCGATAACCCTGAGCGGCGATGGTGCCACTTTCCATGTCGACCGCGACTGCGCGCGACAGGTTGATCAACGGACGTTCCTGAGCCCAGCGCAGTTCCCAGTTACGGTCGTCATAGGTCAACACCGTGCCGGTGCGCAGGCGCTTCTTGAGCTCTTCGCCGCGCTCGCCGGTAATCTGCGCAGCCGACTCCTGCAAGGCCAGTTGCACTTCGGCAAGCGCCGGAATCGGGATATGCGGCGGCAGTACACGGTCGAGAATACCGTCGCGACGCATGTAGGCGTGCGCCAGTACGTAGTCGCCGATAGTCTGCGACTGACGCAGGCCACCGCAGTGACCGATCATCAGCCAGCAATGCGGACGCAGTACTGCCAGGTGATCGGTGATGTTCTTGGCGTTGGACGGGCCGACGCCGATGTTGACCAGGGTCACGCCATGACCGTCTTCGGCGATCAGGTGGTAGGCCGGCATCTGGTAGCGGTGCCAGACCACGCTGGCGACGATGGCCTGGGCTTCTTCCTGGCCCATGCTCTTGTCGACTACCACGTTACCCGGCAGGACCATGCGCACGAAACGCGGGTCTTCGCGGAGTTTTTCCAGCCCGTGCAGGATGAACTGGTCAACATAGCGGTGGTAGTTGGTCAGCAGAATCCACGGCTGCACATGACGCCAGTCGCTACCGGTGTAATGCACCAGACGGCGTAGCGAGAAATCCACCCGCGCGGCATCGAACAGCGCCAGTGGCAGCGGATCGACGTTGGCCCAGTCATAAAGGCCGTCGGCAATGCCATCGGTCGCAGCCGACAGGTCGGTACTCGGGAATACCCGCGCCAGCGCCGCTGCGGTAACACCGGTGCCGGCCAGCTCGTCGCCCTGCTCGACCACGTAAGGATAAGGAATGCTCTGCTCGCTCATGCCGACTTCGACCGTCACGGTGAAATCTTTCATCAGCGGGACAAGTTGTTCGAGCAGGTACTTTTTGAAGGCCTTGGGCTGCGTGACGGTAACGCTGTAAGTGCCCGGCAGCTGCACCTTGGCGTAGGCACGAGTGGTTACCGGCACTTCACCCTGGCATTTGTAGATCAGGCGCAGTTCCGGGTAGCTGAATTGCGCACGCTCCTCGGCAGTGGGCTCAACGCGGTCTTTCAGGTAGCGCTTTAACGCCTGACTCAGCGCACTGGTCGCGCGTTCATGCAGCTCGGCGAGCCGCTCTACGGCCTGCTCGGCGGTGTCGACAACAACAAAGGCTTGGGTCACGATTCATGTCCTGTCTAATCTTGCAGACGTGCATCGTAACGGGTTCGCGTGCTCATGCCACCTGTGGCGAGGACCTGAGCAGCAATGTTTCGACATCGACACCACGCGGCAATGTGCCATACACCCGCCCGCCAGAGGCTATCCGCCCCGCGATAAAACCATCGCTGACCGCGGCATTGCCCGCTTCCAGCAACAGCTTGCCCTGCAAGGCTACGGCAATGTCCTCGGTCAGTTGGCGGGCGCGGTACTGAATGTCGCTCGTGTCCTGAAATGCACCTTTCAACGCAGCTATATGCGCCACCAGATGCCGGTCGCCGTGCCCGTCGCCCAGCTCGTCGAACAGCGCATCGAGCGCGCCGGGTTCTTTGGACAGGGTTCGCAGCACATCCAGGCATTGCACATTGCCAGAGCCTTCCCACGTGGAGTTGACCGGGGCTTCGCGGTACAGCCGGGGCAGAATGCTCTCCTCGACATAACCGGCACCGCCCAGGCATTCGGCGGCTTCGTTGATCATGGCCGGGGCGCGCTTGCAGATCCAGTATTTACCCACTGCAGTGACCAGACGGACAAAGCGTTTTTCGTGATCATCATCGAGATGGTCCAGCGCGCGGCCCATGCGCAGGGTCAGGGCCAGCGCGGCCTCGCTTTCCAGCGCCAGGTCCGCCAGCACGTTCTGCATCAACGGCTGCTCGGCGAGCAACCGGCCACTGACCGTACGGTGCGCGCAATGATGCGTGGCCTGCGTCAGCGCCTGACGCATCAAGGCGCTGGAGCCAATCATGCAGTCGAAACGGGTCATGGCGACCATTTCGATAATGGTCGGCACACCGCGCCCTTCCTCACCGATCATCCACGCCAGCGCGCCGCGAAACTCGACTTCGCTCGATGCGTTGGACCAGTTGCCGAGCTTGTTTTTCAGGCGCTGGATATAGAACTCGTTGCGGGTGTCGTCCGGTCGGTGGCGCGGCAGTAGAAAACAGCTGAGGCCCTTGTCGGTCTGCGCCAGGGTCAGGAACGCGTCGCACATCGGTGCCGAGCAGAACCACTTGTGTCCGACCAGTTCATAAGCCTGGCCGGGGCCAACTGCGCCTACCGGGAACGCGCGCGTGGTGTTGGCACGCACGTCGGTGCCGCCCTGCTTTTCGGTCATGGCCATGCCGATGGTCGCACCACGCTTGTGCGCAATGCCCGCGTTGCGCGGGTCGTACTCAGTCGACAGCACCTTGGGCAGCCATATTTCAGCCAGATCCGGTTGCAGCCTGAGTGCGGGAACACTGGCGAAAGTCATGGTCAGCGGGCAGCCGCTGCCAGGCTCTGCCTGGGTATGCAGATAACTCATGGCCGCACGCGCCACGTGAGCGCCGGGCTGCGGATCGGTCCACGGCAGCGACGGGATGCCGTGCTCGATGGCCGCGCTCATCAACTGGTGGTACGCCGGGTGAAATTCGACCAGATCGATGCGGTGCCCGTAACGGTCATGACTGGCGAATGCAGGCTTGTTCTGATTGGCCAGAAAGCCCGCCTCCATCAGCGGGCCGCCTGCCAGCGCACCGTAAGCGTCGATACGCGGTTGCGCCCAGCCCGCACCGAAGCGGCTGCTCCACTCCTGAAGCGGCACGTCGATACGGTAGAGGTTCGCCCCGTCCAGCGGTGGCGGTTGATTGGTGACTTCGTGGGTTTCGGCGAATTGATTCAGGTTCATGAGTCATCTCCTGCCTGTGTGCACACGCAACATGCAGACAGTGAATCACGCGCCCGACACTTGCAAAAGTGCCGTAGCCGCCGAAATCTCGGCGCTTTTACCTGATGCGCACATCAAACGACGCTTTATATACCCCACTGGGCCTTGAGTTCTGGGGCTCTGCGCACTGCGCCCGGTACAACCATCAGCATCGGGACGTTCAAGGTAAAGCAACTGCCCTTGCCTGGCTCGGAACGATGACTCAGCTCGCCACCCTGCAACTCGACCAGTTTCCGGCAAATCGCCAGACCGATGCCCAGCCCGCCGTATTCGCGAGTCATGGAGCCGTCGACCTGAAAGAAGTGTTGATACAGTTGGGCTTCGTCCAGTCGGCTGAAACCGATGCCGCTGTCCATCACTTCAACCCGCAGGTACATGCGCTCCAGATCCTGCGGGTGCCCGCTGAAGCGCACTTGCACCGCGCCCTTACGGGTGAATTTGATCGCGTTGTCCACCAGGCACTCGATGCACTGGTAGAGCTTGCCGATGTCGCCACGCAGGCACGGCGGCAGCTTATCGTCCAGATCGAGCGTCAAAATCAGCCCCTTGGACTGAGCGGCGCCCAGGAAGCGATTGCGTAGCCTGTCGGCGAGGTCTTCGGGCGAAAAGGCATTGCAGTCGGCATACAGCACACCGGCTTGAAGTTCGGTGAGGGTCAGAATGCCGTTGATCATACTCATCATGTCGCGCGCGGAACTGGCAGCCGTTTGCTGATACATCTCCAGCTCGTCATCCATATCGAGTGTCTGCATCACTTCCAGCGACCCGATCACGCCGTTCATCGGCGTGCGCAGCTCATGGGTAAGCGTGGCAAGGAACTCATCTTTCAGCCGGTTACTGTTGGCCAATTGCTGATTGAGACGCTCCAGATCCTGACCTGCCGCCAGCAGCGTTCGCGCCTGCTGGCACCGGGCATGGTTGATACGGTCGGCAAGCGCCATGGAAAGGAATGCCATTTCCAGCACCGTGCCGATGTGCGAGGCGTACATGGTCAGGAAAGTGTTGGGCAAATAGCCCAGCAGCATCAGCCCGAAGATCAACCCGCTGACCATGAAGACCGACCAGGCCAGCACAAAATAGCGCCCTACCCGCTCGCCTTTCATGATGGCGACAATGCCCGCCAGGTAGATCGTCACGGCCCCTGTCATGACCAGTTGAGTGGCCCCGCGCAGGGCTGGCCCGTAACCCAGGAACAAGGCCATGCCCATCACCAGCACAGCAGCGCCGATGACTATCAGCAGCAAGCGGTCCAGCCAGCGCGCCAACTGTGCCGTACCCAGAAAACTGCGGGAAAACTGGCACGCGAACAGCGTGGCCAGCGCCATCAGAAAGGGCGTCGACGCATTTGCCCACCAGGGGCTGTCAGGCCACAGGTATTCAATTGCGACGCCGTTGATCGACATCTGGTAAAGCCCGAACGAGGCGACATACAGCAGGTAGTACAGGTAATCCACCTCACGGACGCTGAGGTAGATGAACAGGTTATAGACCAGCATGCCCAGCAGCACGCCGTAGATCAGCCCGAAGACGTAAACCTTGGTGGGCTGCGCCTCGAGGTAGGCGTGAGTAGACCAGAGATTGAGCGGAGCCTGAACCGACCCTTCACTGCGTATGCGCATGTACAGGGTTCGCGTCTGACCCGCTGGCAGGTCCAGCTGGAAAAGGTAGTTGTTCTGGGCGAACTGGCGGCTGGAGAACGGCAACATGTCGCCGGTCTGCCAGACCCGCCCGGGATTCCCGTCGGCATCCGGGACATAGAAATCAACGTGGTCCATTGGCGGATAGGCCAGTTCCAGCAACCAGTCGTTATGGATGCTGGCGTCTATCGGGCGATAGGTCAGCTCGACTTTCAGCCAGAAGGCGGAATGCGAATACCCGGCGTTGAAGGTCCCGGCAGGCACGGACTGAAAGGCACCGGCGTGAGCGGCGGCGCTGACGCTTTCAATGGTCGCATCGCCGGTCGGGTCTTCGAATACCTGAATGGCACGACCCAACGGCAGAAAACGAGTGTTTTCATCAAACTCGACTGCATGACTCTGCAACGGCAGCCAAAGAGCCAGAATGATCAACAGATAGCGCATTGAAGCCCCAAGGTAGGTCGTCGCGTTCAATCCATCCATTGATTACGACGCCCTGCAATTTTCTGTCCTTGAAACAGGCTAATGATTCAAACAGACCATTGAATGTTGGGATACCCCGGCAGACATTGGTATAAAAACCGATGCAAACCGTCGGTAATCGGTCTGACCACACAAGCATAGCCGCTAATAGCGTAAAGACAGTATCGCGATAAAAATCAAGGCAATAGCTCTATATCGGCTATTTCAGGCCAAACATGAGTATTTTTTGCAGGTTTGTCGAATCTGCGGCAGTCGCCGACGGACCATTACCAGCAAGAAAAACCCGGTACCCCGAGCGGCCCGCGAAAGGTTTAGTGATAAGCTCGCGCACCATGAATATCTATAGCTCCCGCCCCGTTGTCCTTTGCCTCTCCGGCCACGACCCTAGTGGCGGTGCCGGTATGCAGGCCGATATAGAAGCCCTGCTCGCCCAAGGCTGTCACGCCGCTCCGGCGATTACTGCGCTCACCGTGCAAGACACTGTAGATGTCAGTGATTTTCGCGTGCTCGATCGCGAATGGGTCATGGCCCAGGCCAATGCCGTCCTCAACGATTCGAACGTAGCCGCCGTCAAGCTGGGCATGCTCGGTTCACTGGAGATGGTCGACACGGTCGTCGACCTGCTTCTCGCTCACCCGCATTTGCCAATGGTCTGCGACCCGGTGCTGCGCGCTGGTGGCGGCGGACGGCTGGGCAAGGACGAAGTCGGCTACGCCATGCGCGAACGGCTGCTGCCATTGTCGACCATCGCGACCCCCAATCTTCCGGAAGCACGCATTCTTGCCGAGCTGCCTGAGGGTACTGCGGACGAGTGCGCCGACAAGCTACTGCTGTTTTGTGAATACCTGCTAATCACTGGCGGTCATGGTGACGAGCAGCAAATCCATAATCGTCTTTATGTGCGTGGCGGCCAGACCCACACTTTCATTTGCGAACGTCTACCCGGCAGCTACCACGGTTCAGGCTGCACACTGGCCAGCGCACTGGCCGGGCGTATTGCCCAGGGAGAAGAACTGGTCAGCGCGGTAAGATCGGCGCTGGACTACACCTGGCGAACGCTCAGGGACGCCGAGCAGCTGGGCCGCGGGCAATTTGTGCCTCGTCGGTTGCCGCTGGACTTTTGCTCGTAACACATCGCCATGAGGCTCGATTCATGAAACTACGTGGCCTGTATGCCATTACCGACAGCCAGTTGCTGTCCGGCAAATTTCTCTCGTACGTCGAAGCTGCGCTGGATGGCGGCGTGACGCTGCTGCAATACCGTGACAAGACCAGTGACGAGTCCCGCCGTCTGCGCGAAGCGACCGAGCTGCTCAAACTCTGCGAACGCTACAAGACGCGGCTGATCATCAACGATGACGCCGAACTGGCGGCGCGTCTGGGCGTGGGTGTGCATTTGGGCCAGACCGACGGCTCGTTGCCGGATGCGCGTGCCCTGCTGGGGCACAAGGCGATTGTCGGTGCCACCTGTCACGGCAGCCTGGAACTGGCCGAGCAGGCAAAGGCTGATGGCGCGACGTACGTAGCATTTGGCAGGTTCTTCAATTCCCTGACCAAGCCCGGCGCCCCCGCAGTACCGCTGGACCTGATTGCTCAGGTGCGTGCCAGGGTTCACTTGCCGATTGCTGTGATCGGCGGCATCACCCTGGAAAACGCCCCGCAACTGGTCGAACATGGAGCAGACCTGCTCGCCGTGGTACACGGCCTGTTCGGCGCTGAAAACACCCAGGAAGTGACGCGCCGGGCAAAAGCCTTCATGGCGTTGTTGTAGAGCAGAATTGCTGTGGGAGTGACCGGGGATCCGCATTGCTCGCGAAGGCGATGGTTCAAAATGCTCTGTTTTCGGGGTCTGTACTGCCCCCTTCGCGAGCAAGCTCGCTCCCACGAGTACGTGGATCCTCCTTCATTTGATATAGTGCGCGTTCCTGCGCCTTCTCTGGCTCATGCCACCCAATAAAGCAGCCCACCCTGAAGCTGCCCGCCTCGGCTGACCCCAGCGTAGACACGAATTCCCCGTTTCAAAGCAGAGACCCGATCATGTCCCGTTCCGAAACACTGTTCGCCAACGCCCAAAAACACATCCCCGGTGGCGTCAATTCGCCGGTTCGTGCTTTCAAAAGCGTGGGTGGCACGCCGCTGTTCTTCAAACATGCTGCGGGCGCTTACGTGACTGACGAAGACGACAAACGCTATGTTGATTACGTGGGCTCCTGGGGGCCGATGATTCTTGGCCATAGCCACCCGGAAGTGCTCGATGCCGTGCGCAGCCAGCTGGAGCACGGCCTGTCTTACGGTGCACCGACGGCCATGGAAACCGAAATGGCCGATCTGGTCTGCGAACTGGTACCGTCCATGGAAATGGTGCGCATGGTCAGCTCCGGCACTGAAGCGACCATGAGTGCGATCCGTCTGGCCCGTGGTTTCACCGGCCGCGACAGCATCATCAAGTTCGAAGGCTGCTACCACGGTCACTCCGACAGCCTGCTGGTCAAGGCTGGCTCCGGCGCCCTTACCCTGGGCGTACCCAGCTCGCCTGGCGTACCGGCTGCGTTCGCGAAACACACCCTGACCGTACCCTTCAACAACCTCGACGCCGTGCGTGACCTGTTGGCTGAAGTGGGTCAGGAAGTGGCGTGCATCATCGTCGAGCCCGTTGCTGGCAACATGAACTGCGTGCCGCCTGCGCCTGGCTACCTGCAAGGTCTGCGCGACCTGTGCGACGAGCACGGCGTGGTGCTGATTTTCGATGAAGTGATGACCGGTTTCCGTGTAGCCCTCGGTGGCGCACAGGCTTACTACGGCGTGACGCCCGACCTGAGCACGTTCGGCAAGATCATCGGCGGTGGTATGCCGGTCGGCTGCTTTGGCGGCAAACGCGAAATCATGTCGCACATTGCACCGCTTGGCCCGGTCTATCAGGCGGGCACCCTGTCGGGTAACCCGTTGGCGATGGCTGCCGGCCTGACCACTCTGCGCCTGATCAGCCGCCCGGGCTTTCACGATGAATTGAGCGACTACACCCGTCGCCTGCTCGAAGGCCTGCAACAGCGCGCCGATGCAGCAGGCATTGCGTTCGTGACGACCCAGGCGGGTGGCATGTTCGGCCTGTACTTCAGTGACGCCCCTGAAATCGTAACGTTTGAAGACGTGATGACCAGCGATGCCGAGCGCTTCAAACGTTTCTTCCACTTGATGCTGGAAGGCGGCGTGTACCTCGCGCCGAGCGCGTTCGAAGCCGGTTTCACCTCTATTGCCCACGGCGATGCCGAGCTGAAACTGACGCTCGATGCTGCGGAAAAAGCGTTTGCTGCGCTGAAATAAGCTCGTCAGACTCACCCGCGCCGGGTGTCATTGAACCGGCGCGAGTGATGCCTGTGAATGAAACGGAACGCTAAGTACGTATTTTGCTTCTACAATGCAGGGCGGATGCTGCAAACACAGGTCACTGGAAGTGTTGTTTCAGGTAATGCCCCCCTAAAGAAGGGCGTTTTCAACGCCGTGCAGCAGAAAATCCGTAAAGACTTTGTAAGGTTGGCTCTGCTTATTTCATAATGCGCAGCCAGCACGTTTAGCTGGCCGGGCATGCCCGCACCTTTTTCAGAGGTAAGTCGACTCCCATGAACCGCACCGGCCGCACCCTTGTATTGGGCTGCCTGTTGCTTGTCTATCCCCTGCTGGCGACTGCTGGCGGCAACTCGTTGTTAATCCCGGCGATGGGGCGTTGCACCCTCAATACCCAGCCAGAGAACCTGCCCGCTGCGCTTGAAGCGTGTCAGCAGGCCGCCAAGGGTGGGGATGCGCAGGCGCAGTACGAGTTGGGTGAGTTCTATTACGAGGGCAAAAATGCACCTCGCGATTTGCCGCAGGCGCTGAATTACTTCGAGCAGGCCTCATTGCAGGGCCATGCTCAGGCGCAGTATCAACTTGGCTTGATGTTCAGCCGTGGTGAAGGGGTGCAGGCCAATAACATTCAGGCATATATCGTGCTGAAGATGGCCGCAGTCAATGGCTCTGAAGAGGCGCTGGATGCCGCCGACGAGGTGTCGGCAAAGATGCAGCGCGACGAACTGGAAGTTGCCACCCAGGTACTGGGGCAGATCTTCCGCAAATACCTGCTTGAACTGCAGACCGCCGAAGGGCGCAGCCCCTTCTCTCCGCTGCCCTGACCAGCAATAGCTCAGGGCACTTGCGATTCAGACTTATTTTTCCGGCATCGGCATGGGAAACGGCATTACGTTGCTGCTGCCGCGCGCTTCGCTGATCTTCGGCGTGCCCATGCGCTCGACTTCGTCGATACGCACAATCGAATGCATCGGCACGAAACTACGCACCACGCCTTCGAACTGGGCCTTGAGCTTCTCTTCGCTCGGGTCAACCACAACCGTCGTGCGTTCGCCGAAAACGAACTCTTCAACTTCCAGAAAGCCCCACAGATCACTTTGATAGATCTGCTTGGCGTACATCTCGAACACCTGTCCCTGGTTGAGGAAAATCACCTTGTAGATTGGAGCTTCGCGTTTGGTCATAACGGGCGGGTAACGATCGGAGATGAAAAAGGGGCACGGACTATAGCATGTCCATCGGACAGCCAACGCTAGGAACCCGAGCCCTTCATCCTTATAATGCTCGGTTCACTGATACGGTTGATGATCACGCATGGCCAAGAAGCTTTATATCGAAACCCACGGTTGCCAGATGAACGAGTACGACAGCTCGCGCATGGTCGATCTGCTGGGCGAACATCAGGCCCTGGAAGTCACCGCTCGCGCGGAAGACGCCGACGTGATCCTGCTCAATACCTGCTCGATTCGCGAGCGCGCCCAGGACCGGGTGTACTCCCAGCTTGGCCGCTGGCGTGAACTGAAGCTGGCCAATCCGGAAATGGTGATCGCTGTTGGTGGCTGCGTTGCCAGCCAGGAAGGCGCAGCCATTCGTGATCGCGCGCCCTATGTGGACGTGGTGTTCGGCCCCCAGACCTTACATCGCCTGCCGGAAATGATCGACGCAGCACGCGTGACACGCTTGCCGCAGGTTGATGTCTCGTTCCCGGAAATCGAAAAATTCGACCACTTGCCCGAGCCGCGCGTCGATGGCCCGAGCGCTTATGTATCGGTGATGGAAGGCTGCAGCAAATACTGCACGTTCTGCGTGGTGCCCTACACCCGTGGCGAGGAAGTCAGCCGGCCGTTTGACGATGTGCTGAGCGAAGTCATCCACCTCGCCGACAACGGCGTGCGTGAAGTCACCCTGCTGGGGCAGAACGTCAACGGCTATCGCGGCACTACCCACGACGGTCGCGTTGCAGACCTGGCGGACCTGATCCGCGTGGTTGCCGCCGTCGATGGCATCGACCGTATTCGCTACACCACCTCGCACCCGCTGGAGTTTTCCGACAGCCTGATTCAGGCCCATGCGGAAGTGCCGGAGCTGGTCAAACACCTGCACTTGCCGGTGCAGTCGGGCTCCGACCGCATTCTGGCGGCCATGAAGCGCAACCACACCACGCTGGAATACAAGTCCCGCTTGCGCAAGCTCAGGGCGGCCGTGCCGGGCATCAGCATCAGTTCCGACTTCATCGTTGGCTTCCCCGGCGAGACCGAAAAAGATTTCGACAACACCATGAAGCTGATCGAGGACGTGGGTTTCGACTTCTCGTTCTCGTTCGTCTACAGCCCGCGCCCGGGTACGCCTGCCGCAGATCTGAAAGACGACACGCCAGAAGCGCTCAAGAAAGAGCGCCTGGCCGCGCTGCAACACCGCCTGAACCAGCAGGGTTTCGAGATCAGCCGGCAGATGGTGGGCAGCATCCAGCGCATTCTGGTAACCGACTATTCGAAGAAAGACCCTGGCGAACTGCAGGGCCGCACCGAGAACAACCGGATTGTGAATTTTCGCTGCAACAACCCGAAACTGATCGGGCAGTTTGCCGACGTACACATTGATGATGCGCAGCCTCACTCTCTGCGTGGCTCGCTGCTACAGTAAACCTTGAATGTCGCCGCAGAAACGAATCGCCGAATGAATTCGGTTCTGCGCGGTCCCTACCATTGAGCACGGTGAATCCCTGGCGCGGCCCTTAATACGGCAAAGCTTTCACACAACCAGCGCCAGGGGTATTCTTCAATACATCTCAATTGCCGCCGGACGGCCATTAAACGACCTTGAACGCACCCATAGAACCTCATCGCTTCACCCTCGAGCCTTTCGAGGCCCATCGTTTCGCCAACCTGTGCGGGCAACTCGACGAGCACTTGCGCCTGATCGAGCAACGCCTGGACATCGAGATCCGCAATCGCGGCAATCAATTCGAGCTCATTGGCGACTCAAAACAAAATCACTCCGCCGAGAATCTTCTGCGCCGCCTGTACCGGGAAACCAAAGGTACCGAGCTGACGCCGGACATGGTCCACCTGTTCCTTCAGGAATCAGGCGTGGACGGCCTCGACAACCACCCTGCCGCCGAAGTCGGCGTCTCGCTGCGCACCAAAAAGGGCATGATTCGCCCGCGCGGCCTGAACCAGCAGCGTTACGTCAAGGAAGTCCTCAGCAACGACATCAACTTCGGCATCGGCCCTGCGGGTACTGGCAAGACGTACCTGGCGGTTGCCTGCGCGGTGGATGCGCTGGAACGCGAGCAGATTCGTCGCATCCTGCTGGTGCGCCCGGCGGTCGAAGCGGGCGAGAAACTGGGCTTCTTGCCCGGCGATCTGGCCCAGAAGATCGACCCGTACCTGCGACCGCTGTATGACGCGCTGTACGAGATGCTCGGTTTCGAATACGTCGCCAAGCTGATCGAGAAGCAGGTCATTGAAGTGGCACCGCTGGCTTACATGCGCGGACGCACCCTTAATAACAGCTTCATCATTCTCGACGAGAGTCAGAACACCACTGTCGAGCAGATGAAGATGTTCCTGACCCGTATCGGCTTCGGCTCTACCGCCGTGATCACCGGCGACATCACCCAGGTCGACCTGCCCAAGGGCACCCGGTCGGGGCTGACGCATGTCATCGATGTGCTCAAGGACGTGCCGGGCATCAGCTTCACGCACTTCAAACCCAAGGATGTGGTTCGCCACCCGCTGGTGCAGCGCATTGTCGAGGCCTACGAGCGCTTCGATGATCAGCTCAGCGACGGTTCGTCGGGCAACAACAGTTACCCACGGGACAAGAACCGCGATGCTTGAGCTGGACCTGCAGATTGCAAGCGAAACAAGCGCCCCCGACGAAGCCCGATTCCGCCTATGGTGTGAAATGGGCTTGCGTCAGCGCAGTGCCGATTCCGAGCTGACCATCCGCCTCGTCGACGAAAACGAAGGGCGCGATCTCAATCACACCTGGCGACATAAAAATTACGCTACAAACGTGCTTTCATTTCCGGCGGATGTTCCGGACGACATGCTGGACATCCCGTTGCTGGGCGACCTGGTCATCTGCGTCCCGGTGGTCAACCGCGAAGCCGCTGAACAAGGCAAGTCCGTTGACGCGCACTGGGCACACATGGTCATTCATGGCTGCCTTCATCTGCTGGGTTACGACCACATCGATGATGAAGAAGCCGAAGAAATGGAAGCACTGGAACGAACGTTGCTTGAGGAGCTGGGCTACCCCGATCCTTACGCCGAAGATGAAAGTGCCGACCACCCCCATTCAGACACACCAAGCAAGGACCACGAGTAAGGGCTATGAGCGAAGACCGATCGAGCAACGGGCAAAAGTCATGGTTGGGTAAACTGACCCAGGCCTTTGTCCATGAGCCGAAAAACCGCCAGGAGCTGCTTGAGCTCCTGCGCGAAGCCCACCAGAACAAACTGCTGGACAGCGAAGCGCTGGCCATCGTCGAGGGCGCCATTCAAGTGGCTGACCTGCAAGTACGCGACATCATGGTGCCGCGCTCGCAGATGATCAGCATCAAGGCGACCCAGACACCTCGTGAATTTCTGCCTGCGGTCATCGATGCTGCGCACTCGCGCTATCCGGTGATTGGCGAGAGCCACGATGACGTGCTCGGTGTGCTGCTGGCCAAGGATCTGCTGCCACTGATCCTTAAAGCCGACGGCGACAGCGACGACGTCAAGAAGCTGCTGCGTCCGGCTACGTTCGTGCCCGAATCCAAGCGCCTCAATGTGTTGCTGCGCGAATTTCGCGCCAACCACAACCACATGGCTATCGTCATTGACGAATACGGCGGTGTGGCAGGTTTGGTGACCATCGAAGACGTACTGGAACAGATCGTCGGCGATATCGAAGATGAGCATGACGTCGAGGAAGACAGCTATATCAAACCACTGCCCAGCGGTGACTTCCTGGTCAAGGCCCTCACGCCGGTCGAGAATTTCAACGAATTCTTCGACAGTGCGTTTTCCGACGACGAGTTCGACACCGTGGGCGGTCTGGTAATGAATGCCTTCGGCCATTTGCCCAAGCGCAACGAAATCACTGAAATCGGTGCATATCGTTTCCGCATCCTGAGCGCTGACAGCCGCCGCATTCATTTGCTGCGCGTGACTCCCATTTCACGTCCGTAACCACTTGATGCTGCTTTAAGGAATCTACATGCGCTGGATAACCCGCCCCGGCTGGCCCGGTAACCTGCTGGCCCTGGCGGCTGGCGGGCTCACGACCCTGGCCCTGGCACCATTCGACTTCTGGCCGCTGGTGCTGGTATCGGTGGCTCTGTTCTATCTGGGGCTGCGCGAGCTGAGTCCGCGCCAGGCACTGGCTCGCGGCTGGTGTTATGGCTTTGGCCTGTACGGCGCTGGCACCAGCTGGATCTACGTCAGCATCCATACCTACGGTGGTGCTTCGGTACTGCTGGCCGGGCTGCTGATGCTGCTGTTCATCGCCGCCATTGCCCTGTTTTTCGCCCTGCCCGCCTGGGTCTGGGCGCGCTGGCTACGTCGCAACGAAGCGCCGTTGGCCGATGCACTGGCGTTTGCAGCGCTATGGCTGTGGCAGGAGGCATTTCGCGGCTGGTTCCTTACCGGTTTCCCGTGGCTCTATTCCGGTTACAGCCAGCTTGACGGACCACTTGCCGGGCTCGCCCCGGTCGGCGGTGTATGGCTTATATCGTTCTCACTGGGCCTGACTGCTGCACTGCTGTGCAACCTGCACCGCTTGCGGGCACGCAAATCGTTTCTGGCGACGGGTGTGGTGCTGTTGCTGGCGCCGTGGATTGCAGGCCTGGCACTCAAGGATCATGCCTGGACATCACCGTCCGGCCCGCCGCTGAAAGTCGCGGCGATGCAGGGCAACATAGAACAAAGCATGAAATGGGACCCGCAAAAGCTCAATGATCAGCTCGCGCTGTATCGGGACATGACCTTCCGTTCGCAGCAGGCTGACCTGATCGTCTGGCCGGAAACCGCCGTACCGGTGCTCAAGGAAAGCGCAGAAGGCTATCTGGCGATGATGGGCAAGTTCGCTTCGGACCGCGGCGCAGCGCTGATCACCGGCGTGCCGGTGCGTGAGCCGACCGGGCGCGGTGAGTATCGTTATTACAACGGCATCACGGTTACCGGCCAGGGCGACGGCACCTACTTCAAACAAAAGCTCGTACCATTCGGCGAGTACGTGCCACTGCAGGACCTGTTGCGCGGGTTGATTTCCTTCTTCGACCTGCCGATGTCGGACTTCGCCCGCGGCCCGAACGACCAGGCGCTGTTGCAGGCCAAGGGTTATCACATTGCGCCGTTCATCTGCTACGAAGTGGTCTATCCAGAGTTCGCCGCAGGCCTGTCGGCGCAAAGCGACCTGCTGCTGACGGTCAGCAACGACACCTGGTTCGGCACCTCGATCGGCCCTCTGCAACACTTGCAGATGGCCCAGATGCGCGCCCTTGAAGCAGGCCGCTGGATGATCCGGGCAACCAACAACGGCGTGACCGCGCTGATCGACCCGTTTGGCAAGATCACCGAGCAGATTCCGCAGTTCGAACGCGGCGTGTTGTACGGCGAAGTGGTGCCGATGCACGAACTCACGCCTTACCTGCGCTGGCGCTCGTGGCCACTGGCAATTGTCTGCCTGCTGCTGTTCGGCTGGGCATTGATGGCCGCACGGATTGCCAAAACCGTCTGATTGCATGAAACCGGTATCGCCTGTTTTCAGGCGATACCGGTTAAAGAGTCAGTGGCTGTCCGGGTAGATCCACGGATAAACCAGCCAGCCTGCCGCTTCGTTAAGCAACACGCCGCTTTGCGTGAACACACGACTTTCAGGCAGCCAGCCGCCAAAGGGGCGAGCGTTGTCGACACCGAGAAAGCCGACCGGCGCACTCACCACGGTAAAACCCGCCTGTTCGAAACTCCAGCGCGCTCGTGGCATGTGCCAGGCTTGCGTGACCAGCACCACGCGCTTGATACCTAGCGGTTGAAGAACCGCAGCGGTCATTGTCGCGTTTTCCCATGTTGTACGGCTCAACCCTTCCTGCCAGCGTACCGTCACACCAAAATCATCGTGCAGCGACTGCGCCATGATCGACGCCTCGCTGGGCGGCTGGTCAAAGTGCAAGCCGCCGGTGGTCAGTATTGGCAGCCCGGACGTTTTCGACAACCGCGCCGCCAGACGCAGTCGCTCCAGCCCCAGCCCGGTCGGTGTATCTGTGCCCCACGTCGGAGAATTGCGCTCACGGCCATTGCCCAGCACCACAATGGCGTCCGCCTGCTGCGCCAGTGTTGCCCATTGCTGCTGCGGCAAGGGCGGGACCTGCTCAATTTTTCGGGCAGCGAATTCCACCGCCACCGGCAGGCTCATCAGCCATAACCCTCCCAGACCGACGGCAAAAAATGCCGTTGCCAGGCGCGGACGGGAGCGACGCAACCACCAGCCAAGAATGAGCAGAACAAAGAGGATACCGGGCGGCAACAGGAGGGTTTTGAGCAGGTAGCGCAAAGGCATCGGGACATCTCCATGGATGTCCGCAGCCTAGAATGTTTGAAGCCAGGCGACAACGCCCGAAGTAAGCAGGCCCTTCGCCTGCGCGCAGAAGCGAGATTTTAAGTACTTAACTCTGGCGACCCAACCGTGCCAGGCCCCCGCCTCGTCGCCTGTCTTTCAGCCAGATGATAGTCGCTGACGCTCTGGAAGGCCTGCCGAGATCCGGCTGGAACACCAGGCGCTCCCTGACAGCGACGTCCGCAGCCCTCAGGCCTTTTTCCAGATAGGCTTCGATCAGCTGGAATTCGGCACTGCTCAAGCCCTTGAGCTCAAGCTCGGCTGGCGACTCGTTTCGTAGCCTGACTGAAGTACTTGCCGTCTCGAGCGCAAGCCCGAGGCGGTCGATCAGACGTTCATACAGCTCGGACAGGCTTATTACATGCTGCAACTCGGTCATCCGCTCACCTCATCGAAGATAATCATCACCCTCGAAATTGAGCTTAGCGCTGCTGTGCAAACCGGCATGGAACTGCGACCAACGGGCAGATGGGGCTGTCAGCCGGGCTTTGAGCCCTGCGAGGCGCAATCAGGGTTTCCCTCGATAGACAGCCCTCATGTATGCTACTGCGCTTCCTGTAATTCCACTTCCGTGCTCTTGAGCCCGAACGCACCGCACAGACAGTTGCAATTGTCCGCCACGCGGTGCCGACCTGACTCGGCGAAGCAATGAAGAGGTCAAGGGTCACTAATCTTTAGTAAAAAGTAGCCATGCACGAACTCTATCAGCCCCGCGAAATCGAAGCCGCTGCCCAAACATTCTGGGATGAGCAAAAGTCTTTTGAAGTCAGTGAACAGCCAGGCAAGGACACTTTCTATTGCCTGTCGATGTTTCCTTACCCGAGCGGCAAGCTGCACATGGGTCATGTGCGCAACTACACCATTGGTGACGTGATCTCCCGTTACCAGCGCATGCTGGGCAAGAACGTCCTGCAGCCGCTGGGCTGGGACGCGTTCGGCATGCCGGCCGAAAACGCCGCCATCGACAACAACGTCGCGCCGGCCAAGTGGACCTACGAAAACATCGCCTACATGAAGAACCAGCTCAAGAGCCTGGGTCTGGCGGTTGACTGGTCGCGCGAAGTTACCACCTGCAAGCCTGATTACTACCGCTGGGAACAATGGCTGTTCACTCGCCTGTTCGAAAAAGGCGTGATCTACCGCAAGAACGGCACCGTCAACTGGGACCCTGTCGACCAGACCGTACTGGCCAACGAGCAGGTCATCGACGGCCGTGGCTGGCGTTCCGGCGCGCTGATCGAAAAGCGCGAAATCCCGATGTACTACTTCAAGATTACCGCCTACGCCGACGAGCTGCTGGAAAGCCTCGACGAGCTGCCGGGCTGGCCTGAACAGGTCAAGACCATGCAGCGCAACTGGATCGGCAGGTCGCGCGGCATGGAAGTGCAGTTTCCGTACGATCAGGCCTCGATCGGCGAAGCCGGTGCACTGAAAGTCTTCACCACCCGCCCTGACACACTGATGGGCGCGACCTATGTCGCCGTTGCCGCCGAACACCCGCTGGCAACCCTGGCCGCTCAAGGCAACCCTGAGCTGCAAGCGTTCATCGATGAATGCAAAGGCGGAAGCGTTGCCGAAGCCGACGTTGCCACTCAGGAAAAGAAAGGCCAGCCGACTTCGCTGTTCGTCGAGCACCCGCTGACCGGCGAAAAACTGCCGGTGTGGGTCGCCAACTACGTGCTGATGCACTACGGCGATGGCGCTGTCATGGCCGTACCGGCACACGACGAGCGCGATTTCGAGTTTGCCACGCAGTACGGTCTGCCGATCAAGCCCGTAGTACGCACCAGTGCTGGCGACCAGACGCCTGCCCCATGGCAGCCGGCCTACGGCGAGCATGGCGAGCTGATCAATTCCGGCGAATTCACCGGCCTGAATTTCCAGTCCGCATTCGATGCCATCGAAGCGGCACTGGTGAAAAAATCCCTCGGCCAGTCGCGCACCCAGTTCCGCCTGCGTGACTGGGGCATCAGCCGCCAGCGTTATTGGGGCTGCCCGATCCCTATCGTGCATTGCGATACCTGTGGCGACGTCCCGGTTCCTGAAGACCAGTTGCCGGTTGTCCTGCCTGAAGACGTAGTGCCCGACGGTGCTGGCTCGCCTTTGGCGCGCATGCCCGAGTTCTACGAATGCAGCTGCCCGAAATGCGGCGCACCGGCCAAGCGCGAAACCGACACCATGGACACCTTCGTCGAGTCCTCGTGGTACTACGCTCGCTATGCGTCTCCGCATTACGAGGGCGGTCTGGTCGAGCCGAACGCTGCCAACCACTGGTTGCCGGTGGACCAGTACATCGGCGGCATCGAGCACGCCATTTTGCACCTGCTCTACGCGCGCTTCTTCCACAAGCTGATGCGTGACGAAGGCCTGGTGACCTCGAACGAGCCGTTCAAGAACCTGCTGACCCAAGGCATGGTCAACGCCGAAACCTACTTCCGCATGGAAACCAGCGGCAAGAAGACCTGGATCAACCCGGCCGACGTGACCCTCGAAAGAGACGCCAAGGCCAAGGTGATCAGCGCGAAACTGACCAGCGATGGCCTGCCGGTGGAAATCGGCGGCACTGAAAAGATGTCGAAGTCGAAGAAAAACGGCATCGACCCGCAAACCATGATCGATCAGTACGGTGCCGATACCTGCCGTCTGTTCATGATGTTCGCCTCCCCGCCCGACATGAGCCTGGAATGGTCCGACTCGGGCGTTGAAGGCTCGCATCGCTTCCTGCGCCGCGTGTGGCGTCTGGCTCAGGCGCATGTCTCTCAAGGCCCGTCGACCGGCCTGGACGTTGCGGCATTGTCCGATGAGCAGAAAGTCATCCGCCGCGCGATTCATCAAGCGATCAAACAGGCGAGCCAGGATATTGGCCAGAACCAGAAATTCAACACCGCTGTCGCACAAGTGATGACGCTGATGAACGTGCTGGAAAAAGCCCCGCAGGACACACCGCAGGATCGCGCGCTGCTGCAGGAGGGTCTGGAAACGGTCACCCTGTTGCTGGCACCTATCACGCCGCACATCAGCCACGAGCTGTGGACGCAACTGGGCCACAATGAGCCGGTCATCGACGCTGGCTGGCCTGCATGCGATGCAAATGCGCTGGTTCAGGACAGCCTGCAACTGGTGATTCAGGTCAACGGCAAACTGCGCGGCCATATCGAAATGCCCGCCAGCGCCAGCCGCGAAGAAGTCGAAGCGGCCGCACGTATCAACGAGAACGTATTGCGCTTCACTGATGGCCTGACCATTCGCAAGGTGATCGTCGTGCCTGGCAAGCTGGTCAATATCGTCGCAAGCTGATTGGATCGGGCGCCAGGCAAACGCCGGGCGCCGAACATATTTCCAGGGTACGCACTGGCGGCCCAAACGGATTCAAGGGGAGCATCAAGATGATCAAACGCAATTTGCTGGTGATGGGCCTGGCTGTTCTGTTGAGTGCCTGTGGCTTCCAGCTGCGTGGCACCGGCACCACCGAGCTGGCGATCAAGGAGCTGGATGTCAGCGCGCGTAACGCTTATGGCGAAACCGTGACTCAACTCACTCGCCTGCTGACCAGTTCCGGCGTCAAGGTCTACACCGGCGCGCCTTACAAGCTCATGCTGACCAACGAAGCCGAAACCCAGCGCACCGTCAGCTACTCGGGCTCGGGCCGCTCGGCTGAATACCAGCTGACCACCACCCTGACCTATGAAGTGCATGGCGACAGAGATCGCTTCCTGCTCGGCGACAAGGTCAGCACGGACCGCTCCTACGTTCACGATGGCAACAACCTGACCGGTTCCGATCAGGAAGCCGCCCAGGTTCGTCAGGAAATGCGCAACGACCTGATCCAGAAATTGATGGCGCGCTTGCAGCAGATGACGCCGGCACGCCTGGAACAGCTGCAGGCCAAGGCTGACGCAGTTGCCAAGGCTGAAGCCGACGCACAGGAAGCCGCTCAGCGGATCCGTGACGAGACGCCTCAGCAGTCGCCTGTCGAAGTACCGGCCAGGTAAGTGTCCGGGGCCAGTCAGCTGGCCCCGACATGCTCTGACTCATGAAACTCGCCCCCGCCCAACTGGGTAAACACCTGCAAGGTGCGCTTGCGCCTGTCTACGTGATCAGCGGCGACGACCCGCTGCTCTGCCAGGAAGCGGCTGACGCCGTGCGCGCCGCTGCGCGCCAGCAAGGCTTCGATGAGCGACAGGTGTTCAGCGCTGACGCCAGTTTCGACTGGGGTACGTTGCTTCAGGCCGGCGCCAGCATGTCACTGTTCGCCGAGCGCCGTCTTCTGGAACTGCGTTTACCCTCCGGCAAACCCGGTGACAAAGGCGCTGCGGCGCTCATGGAATACTGCGCAAGGCCGGCCGAAGACACCCTGCTACTGATCAGCCTGCCCAAGCTCGATGGCAGTGCGCAGAAAACCAAATGGGGCAAGGCACTGGTTGAGGGTGCGCAAACCCAGTTCGTGCAGATCTGGCCGGTAGACATTGGCCAACTGCCGCAATGGATTCGCCAGCGCCTCTCTCAGGCAGGGCTTGCTGCGACCCAGGACGCTGTCGAATTGATCGCTGCCCGGGTCGAAGGCAACCTGCTGGCAGCCGCGCAGGAAATCGAAAAGCTCAAGTTGATGGCCGAAGAAGGCCAGATCACCGTCGAGACAGTACAGGCGGCCGTGGCCGACAGTGCGCGCTTCGACGTATTCGGTCTGACCGATGCAGTGCTCAACGGCGAAGCAGCCCATGCGTTGCGCATGCTGGAAGGCCTGCGCGGCGAAGGGGTCGAAACCCCCGTGATCCTCTGGGCCCTGACCCGCGAGCTGCGCGCACTGGCCAACATGTCCCAGCAGTTCAGTCAGGGCGTGCCGCTCGACAAAGTTTTCAGCTCAGCCCGCCCGCCAATCTGGGACAAGCGCAAGCCGCTGATGAGCAAAGCCCTGCAACGCCATTCGGCAAAACGCTGGAGCCAGCTGCTCATGGATGCACAGCGCATTGATGCGCAGATCAAGGGTCAGGCGGCAGGCTCGCCCTGGAGCAGCCTGAGCAGGCTGGCGCTGCTGATGGCCGGGCAACGGCTGGCATTGCCTGCGGAGTGAGCTGTCATGTCCGAGCTTGTTCAAGAGTTACTCGAAGTAATCCTTCGTGTAATCTGCTATCCCGTTGGCTGGCCCATCGTGCGACTTTTGTCACGCGGTAGATATCCGTCCAGAGGGTCGTGGTTTTCAAACACCGCAGAAGCAAACTGGACGGTAGCAACAGGGCTCGCAATTCTGGTGATCACCATGATGGCGCTGCTTCATCAATTCGATATGCCCTGATCGGCCTGCGTTTACACCCTCGTTACTACACAGCGGCCAGGCGCGCTTTTCGGCCGCCTACACATATCTCGTGGGAGCGAGCTTGCTCGCGAAGAGGTCAGTGCAGCCCCTGAAACTCGAGCGTTCGGACGATTGCCTTCGCGAGCAAGCTCGCTCCCACAGGTATTGCATTCAAGTCCGTGCTCAGCGTCATAGCACACGACTATTAGACACAACCGTCAATCTGCCCGATGATTTGTAGCGTTTTACAACACCCATCAGGAGTCCCCCGCCATGAGCAAGCCAAAGCGGCCGAACAAGGCCAAATCAATCATCGCCCAGCCATTGTTTCGCAGTCGTCAGGAACAACCCGCCAAGGGCAAAGGCAGCTACCGCCGCGAAGCCTTCCAGTCTAAAAGCTGGGAGGCTTCCTGCTTTATGGCGGCCTGATATCGAGCAACATCTCCGAGGCGCTTTCAACCGCTTAGCCGTGTTATGGTCTGCACCTAACGGTAATACCCTTGGACTCAAGCATGCCTTCTCGTTTTACCCGTCGCCCGCAGCTGCGCCAACTCATCGCTGCCTCCAGCCTTATTGCCTTGGTAGCCTGCGCAGAAAAACCCACTGCAGCCGATGCCACGCCTCTTCAATCCAGCAAAGCACAGACAAACGCTCCTGCCGTAGCCCCTACGCCTGCGCTGGTCGTTGATGACACCCTCACGATTCAACCCGCCGTCAGCTTCAGCGAATGGCAGGCCGGTTTTCGTGTTCAGGCGTTAAAGGCAGGTATCCGGGCGGATGTATTCGATCTGGCATTCGCCGGTGTCACTCCCGACATGAGCGTGGTCAAGGCCGACCGCAGCCAGCCTGAGTTCACCCGTCCGATCTGGGAATATCTGGACGGTGCCATCTCCGCCGCACGCGTGCGCAAGGGGCAGGCTCTGCTTTCGCAGTACGCTGACGACCTGCAGAAGATCGAGCAGCAGTATGGCGTGGATCGTCAGGCGCTGGTCGCGGTATGGGGCATGGAAAGTAATTTCGGGTCGTTCCAGGGCACGCAATCCGTCATTCGCTCGCTGGCTACGCTGGCCTATGAAGGCCGTCGTCCGGGTTTTGCACAGAGCCAATTGCTGGCCGCGCTGGAAATCATCCAGCATGGCGACATCACACCGGACAAGATGCTGGGTTCGTGGGCCGGTGCGATGGGCCAGACCCAGTTCATCCCGACCACCTACAACACCCACGCCGTCGACTTTGACGGCGATGGCCGCCGTGACATCTGGAACACTCCCGCCGATGCCCTGGCCTCCACTGCGCATTACCTGCAAAGCTCTGGCTGGCAACGTGGTCAGCCCTGGGGCTTCGAAGTGGTGCTCGGCTCCGGGTTTGATTACTCGCTGGCAGATTCGACAACCCGCAAGAGTCTTGCGGAGTGGCAGCAGTTGGGCCTGAAACAGCCGGACGGCTCGGCGATTCCAGTTGCAGCCAGCCAGCAGCAAGCCGCCTTGCTGTTGCCAGCCGGTTATCGCGGGCCAGCCTTTCTGGTGCTGGATAACTTCCGCGCCATTCTCAAGTACAACAACTCCACCTCCTACGCACTGGCGATCAGCCTGCTTTCTGACCGCTTCAAAGGGGCTGGCTACGTAGTAGGCGCATGGCCGCGCGGGGACACTCCGCTGAGCCGCTCTGAACGCATTGAACTGCAAACCCTGCTCTCGGCACGCCAGTACGACGCAGGCGCACCAGACGGCATTATCGGTGCCAATACGCGCAAGGCCATTCGTAGCGCGCAGCAGTCATTCGGCTGGCCAGCCGATGGTTACCCGACGCATGAATTGCTGGAGGCCCTGCGCAAGCCTGCGGGGCAGTAATCGGGAGGACGCAGAGCGTCCAGAACGGCATGCCAACGCAG
Organism: Pseudomonas syringae group sp. J254-4; assembly: GCF_032586855.1. Classification (NCBI taxonomy): domain Bacteria; kingdom Pseudomonadati; phylum Pseudomonadota; class Gammaproteobacteria; order Pseudomonadales; family Pseudomonadaceae; genus Pseudomonas; species Pseudomonas syringae group sp. J254-4. Next base: position 73,424 of record NZ_JAWHOO010000006.1, read on the forward strand.
AGCATCGGCACGATAGTCCGCAGAGCATCGGCACGATAATCAACCGCAAAAAAAGGGCCAGGTATCGCTACCTGGCCCTTCTTCGTTTCAACGCTCGCTATCTATCAGAGCATCGCCTTGGCAATCTTGGCCTGTTCGTCAGCATGGTACGAAGAACGCACCAGCGGCCCGGATGCGACGTTCTTGAAGCCCATCTTGTAACCTTCCTCGGCGAACCAGGCGAAGGTGTCCGGGTGCACGAAGCGCTGCACCGGCAGGTGGTTACGCGACGGTTGCAGGTATTGACCCAGCGTCAGCATGTCGATGTCGTGCTCGCGCATGCGCTGCATGACTTCGATAACCTCTTCGTCGGTCTCGCCCAGGCCCAGCATAAGCCCGGATTTGGTCGGTACATGCGGGACCATCTGTTTGAAGCGCTGCAACAGGGTCAACGACCACTGGTAGTCCGAACCCGGACGCGCAGCCTTGTACAGACGCGGCACGGTTTCCAGGTTGTGGTTGAACACATCCGGTGGCTCGGCAGCGGTGATTTCCAGCGCCACGTCCATCCGGCCACGGTAGTCGGGCACCAGTGTTTCGAGCTGTACGCCCGGCGACAGGAGGCGGATTTCGCGAATGCAGTCGGCAAAGTGCTGAGCACCACCGTCACGCAAGTCATCGCGGTCTACCGAGGTAATCACTACGTACTTCAGACGCAGGTCGGCAATTGCGATGGCAAGGCTCTTCGGTTCGTTGACGTCGAGCGGCTTCGGACGACCATGACCCACGTCGCAGAACGGGCAGCGACGGGTGCAGATGTCGCCCATGATCATGAACGTTGCGGTGCCACCGGAGAAGCATTCGCCCAGGTTCGGGCAGGACGCCTCTTCACAGACGCTGTGCAGCTTGTGCTTGCGCAGCAATTGCTTGATACGGTCGACTTCCGGAGAAACCGGGATGCGCACGCGAATCCAGTCGGGTTTCTTCGGCAGATCTACCGTTGGAATGATCTTGACCGGGATGCGCGCAACCTTTTCCGCTCCGCGAAGCTTGACGCCCGCTTCGACTTTCGGACGGGCCACTCGCTCGGAAACATCCAGCGTCGGGATCAGGGTTTGCACGGTGTCAGTCATAATGGTTTATTCCGCCCGTAAGGGTCGCCTGCTCAGCGTAGTCGAGGTGTTTGACGAGCTGCGCACGCAGTCGGGCACTTACCTCGGAAAATTCTATCTGCCCTGCCTGATCGCTCAGTTGGGTCATGGCCAACCCGGCGTATCCGCAAGGGTTGATGCGGCGGAACGGCTCAAGGTCCATGTCGACGTTCAACGCCAGACCATGAAACGAGCAGCCGTTGCGAATGCGCAGACCGAGCGACGCGATTTTCGCGCCGTCGACGTATACACCCGGTGCATCGGCCTTGGCGGCTGCCTTGACGCCGTAGTCGGCGAGCAAGGCAATAAGGGTGTTCTCGATCCGGGTTACCAGATCGCGAACGCCGAAACCAAGGCGCCTGACGTCCAGCATCAGGTAAGCCACCAGTTGGCCCGGGCCATGATAAGTCACTTGGCCGCCACGATCGACCTGTACGACAGGAATATTGCCCGGCAGCAGCAAATGTTCGGCCTTGCCGGACTGCCCCTGGGTGAAAACCGGGGGGTGCTGGACCAGCCAGACCTCATCGGCAGCCTCGCGGCCACGCCCATCGGTAAAGCGTTGCATGGCGTGCCAGGCAGTTTCGTAATCGATCAGGCCCAGATCACGAAAACCCAGCGCAGCCGTCATCAGAGCACCATGTGCACGAAACCCGTAGCGCGAAGGGCACTATTGATATCGCGCAATTGATCTTCGCCTGTAGCGACGATGTGCAACTGGACGGTGGTGTATTTGCCGTTGCTGCTCTGACGCTCGGCGAGCGTCTTGAGGTCGACCTGTGCGTACTTGTGCAGGACTTCCATGACAGCAGCAGTAAAGCCCACGCTGGTATCACCGATCACCTTGATCGGATAGTCATCGCAGGGGAATTCGATTTTGTGCGACTTGATGTCGGTATCAGTCATGGCAGTAAAGGTCTCACAAGCCGTGACGACGGACACGCAGCCCGCTCAGATCATGAGCAGGCCGCGAGAAGGTCGGCAGTAGTTACTGGAGGGTCAGTTGAACAAGCCGTAGAAGAACAGGCGGATGCTATCCCACACGCGGCGGAAAATGCCACCTTCCTCAACTGCATCAAGCGCAATCAGATTAGCGGTGTGAACCACCTGATCGTCTTTCTTGACCTCGACCTTGCCGATCACGTCGCCCTTGGCGATTGGCGCAACCAGTTGCGGGTTCATGGTCATGCTGGCGGAAAGCTTCTTCATGTCGCCTTTGGGCATGGTCATGCTCAGATCTTCAGCCAGACCGGCCTTGACCTGACGCTCGGTGCCTTTCCAGACGGCTGCCTGAGCCAGCTCGGTGCCCTTCTGATAGAAGTTCTGGGTTTCGAAGAAACGGAAGCCATAGGTCAGCAGCTTCTGGGTTTCAGCCGCGCGGGCCTGCTCGCTGTTGGTGCCGAACACTACCGCGATCAGACGCATGCCGTCACGTACAGCCGAAGACACCATGCAGTAGCCGGCTTCGTCGGTGTGACCGGTCTTCAGACCGTCAACGGTCTTGTCGCGCCACAGCAGCAGGTTGCGGTTAGGCTGCTTGATGCCGTTCCAGAAGAACTCTTTCTGCGAGTAGATCGCATAGTGAGCCGGGTCTTCGTGAATGATTGCACGCGCCAGGATCGCCATGTCGTGAGCCGACGAGTAGTGCTCGGGGTTCGGCAGACCGGTCGGGTTCATGAAGTGGCTGTTGGTCATGCCCAGGTCGCCAGCGGTCTTGTTCATCATGTCGGCAAATGCATCTTCGCTGCCGGCAATGTGCTCGGAGATCGCAACACTGGCGTCGTTACCCGACTGGATAATGATGCCGTGCAGCAGGTCGCTGACCGTCACCTGGCTGCCCACCTTGATGAACATCCGCGAACCGCCCGTGCGCCAGGCGTTTTCACTGATGGTCACCGGATCGTTCTCGCCGATCTGGCCGCGACGAATTTCCAGGGTCGCGATATAGGCGGTCATCAGCTTGGTCAGACTGGCAGGCGCCAGACGCTGGTCACCGTTGTTCTCGACCAGAACGTTACCGCTGGTGGCATCCATCAGTACGTAGGACTTGGCTGCCAGCTGCGGTGCAGCAGGCGTCATCTGCTCTGCCGCCCAGACGGTCGGGGTGATAATCAGTGGAACAAGCAGGCACAAACGTTTTGCAAAGGTGGTGATGTTCATCCGTCTCTCTAGAATCCTAATGGGCAAACATGCCCTTGCGGGCAAAACTGAACAGACCGGCGAGGCGAAAACGCCTCGGTACGGCTCGTGGCGCCAGGCTGTAACCCTGGCTGACAAAGTCGCCTGTTCGACACACGACCTTGTGGGCAGTTACCTGCAACGCGTGCCCTGATGGCAAAGCTGCGCCGCCTGCGACTGCATACCGTCCTCTATTGTTGCCGGAGAACGATTGTCGATAAAACTTACTGATCCGATGTCACTACGCTTGGCTGACCAAGATTGGCCGACCTGACGCTGTTTTGCAGTTGCTGGGCTTCACCCGGCGTGTCGATCGGTCCCATCCGGACCCGATAGAGCGTTTGCTGATTGCGAGCTATCGAGCTGACGAATACCGGCGCTCGAACCATCCCGCTCAGTTTCGACCTCAGGAGCTCCGCAGCGTCCGGGTTGGCGAAGGCTCCCACCTGGAGAAACAGCCCAGCGGCTTGTCCTGAAGCGTTTTTTTTTGCGTCAACCTGCAACGGCACGACAGGTGCGGCGTGTTGCTGCGGTGGCGGCGTGTATTGCTCGACGGTTCCGGTCGATGTCGACAGCGCGGGCGGCGTGGCCTGGGCCATCACTTGCGGCTGATTGAGCATCAGCGGTGCCGGACGGCCACGTTGGGCCCACCATTCCTGCGGGTCGATACCTTCGACCTTGACCCGGGCGGTGCCGGTTTCGGCATAGCCCAGCTTTTTGGCGGCAGCATAGGACAGGTCGATGATGCGGTCCGAATAGAACGGCCCGCGGTCGTTGACGCGCAGAATCACCGTGCGGTTGTTGTCCAGGTTGGTCACTTTGACATAGCTGGGCAGCGGCAGGGTCTTGTGCGCGGCGCTCATGCCATACAGGTCATACACCTCGCCGTTGGCGGTGTTCTGGCCATGAAACTTGGTGCCATACCAGGAAGCGGTGCCCGAAGCGACGTAACGCTTTGAATCGCTCATCGGGAAATAGGTCTTGCCCAGCACCGTATACGGGTTGGCCTTATAGGCACCGGTGTGCAGGGTCGGCGTCGCATCGGGGATGCGCGAGACATCCACATCCCACCACGGCGCGCCGTCCTTGTGGGCACGGTTGATGTCCAGCCCCGGCATCGAGCGCACCGCGGCACCGCCTTTTGGCGACTGTGACGAGGTTGTACGTGACGGCGACGAGCAACTGGCAACCAGCACTGCGAGGCCGGTCAACGCCAGAAGCTTGAATGTTTGCAGAATCGGCAATGCCCGCATTACTTGACGCCTCGAGCTTGAACCAACGATTCAGACAGCTGATACACGGCCATGGCGTACATCACACTGCGGTTATAACGGGTGATTGCATAAAAATTGTTCAAACCCAGCCAGTATTCAGGACCATTGTCGCCTTCCAGACGGAACGCCGTCACCGGCATATCGTCGCGCAGCGCATCATGACTCGCCCAGCCCAGCTGTCGCAACTCCCCGACCGACATTACCGGATCAAGCGCAGGGCTCAACCCTTCGTCAACCCGGTCGCCACGTGCGGTCGCGCGGCTGACTACCGGCTGCCCGGCTACCCAGCCATGACGCTTGAAGTAACTGGCAACGCTGCCGATGGCATCGTCCGGATCGGTCCAGATGTTGATATGGCCGTCGCCGTCGAAATCCACTGCATAAGCGCGGAAACTGCTCGGCATGAACTGCGGCAGGCCCATTGCCCCGGCGTACGAGCCTTTGAGGGTCAAGGGGTCAACCTGTTGTTCGCGCGCCAGCAGCAGAAACTCGCGCAACTCCTTGCGGAAGAACTGGGCGCGTGGCGGGTAATCGAAACCGAGCGTCGACAATGCATCGATCACCCGGTAATTGCCGGTGTTGCGGCCGAAAAAGGTTTCCACGCCAATGATCGAAACGATGATCTGCGCCGGAACGCCATATTCCTGCTCGGCGCGGGCCAATGCGGCCTCGTGCTGACGCCAGAAATCGACACCGCGGGCGATGCGCGTATCGGTGATGAACATCGGCCGATACTCTTTCCACTGCTTGACCCGTTCGGCCGGGCGGGAAATGGCATCGAGAATGGCCTGCTTGCGCTCGACCTCACGGAACAGGCTCATCAACTGCTCACCGGCAAAACCGTGATCGCGGGTCAGCTCACCGACGAATTCCGCTACCTGGGGCGAACCTTCATAGTCGCCGGCCAGTGCCTCTTGCACCGATCCAAGGATGCCCACCAGACCGACCACCGGAGCATATCGAGCCCAGTTACGCATTGCTTGCATTGAATAGTTCACCTTAATCAAACTTGAGCAATCCATTTACGGTGTGTATGGATCGACATCAAAACCCCAAACGCTGACAGTAGGGTCACCAGCGAAGTTCCGCCGTAGCTAATGAAGGGCAATGGCACCCCCACCACTGGCAGCAGGCCACTGACCATACCGATGTTGACGAAAACGTAAACAAAAAACGTCATGGTCAACGCTCCGGCCAGCAGTTTGCCGAATAATGTCTGCGCCTGCGCAGTGATCACAAGCCCGCGGCCGATCAGCAACATATAGATGATCAGCAGCGCGCAGATGCCTACCAGACCGAACTCTTCACCCAGCACCGCGATGATGAAGTCGGTGTGGCTTTCCGGCAGAAAGTCCAGGTGAGACTGAGTGCCCAGCAGCCAGCCTTTGCCGAAAACGCCGCCCGAACCGATGGCTGCCTTTGACTGAATGATGTTCCAGCCGGTGCCCAGCGGATCGCTTTCCGGGTCGAGGAAGGTCAGCACGCGCTGTTTCTGGTAGTCGTGCATAAAGAAGAACCACATGGCCACCGCCGCAGGCACAGCGGCCGCCAGCACACTGATAATCCAGCGCCAGCGCAGGCCGGCCATGAACAGCACAAAGGCACCTGAGGCCAGAATCAGCAGTGACGTCCCCAGGTCAGGCTGGCGAACGATCAGAATGAACGGCACACCGACCAGGGCGAGACTGACCGCTACATGCTTCAAATGCGGGGGCAGCGTGCGTTTGGACAGATACCAGGCGATGGTCGCCGGCATGATGATCTTGAGAAACTCCGAAGGCTGGAAGCGGATCACCCCGGGAATGTTGATCCAGCGCGTCGCGCCCATGGCGTTGTGACCCATGACATCCACCACTACCAGCAGCAGGACGCCGATGACATACAGTACCGGCACCCAGCGCGCCATGAAGCGCGGCTCCAACTGGGCGATCACCACCATCGCCACCAGACCGATACCAAACGAGCTGGCCTGCTTGATGAGCAGGTCCCAGTTTTTGCCGCTGGCCGAATACAGGACGAACAGGCTGCCAGCCGCCAGGGTCAGCAACAGGATCAACAACGGGCCATCGATATGAATGCGCTGCAGAAACGTGGCACGGCGGCGCATCACGTCTTCGCTGGACAGGATGCGGTCGAAATTACTCTTCACGGGCCGCAGCCTCCAGATTCAGGGAACCGGCATACTCAGGCTTGAGATGGCCGTTTTCGTCGAGCAGCCAGGCGTCCATCACCTGACGCACAACGGGTGCAGCAACGCCGGAACCGGACTCGCCGTTCTCGACCATCACTGCAACAACGATTTTCGGGTTGTCGGCCGGTGCAAAGCCGACAAACAGGGCGTGGTCACGGTGACGCTCCTGAACCTTGGTGCGGTCGTATTTCTCGCCCTGCTTGATGGCGACAACCTGAGCCGTACCGCTCTTGCCTGCGATCCGGTATTGCGCACCGATGGCAGCCTTGCGCGCCGTACCACGCGCGCCGTGCATCACTTCCTGCATACCGTGGTTGACTCGCCCCCAGTTGGCCGGATCACGCAGCACGATATCCGGCATCGGGTTTTCATCCACAGGCGCCTTGCCTTCGATGGTTCTGGCCAGATGCGGACGGTTCCACACACCCTTGTTGGCCACCAGTGCGGTCGCCTGGGCCAGTTGCAACGGCGTGGCCTGCATATAGCCCTGCCCAATGCCAAGAATCAGCGTTTCGCCAGGGAACCAGGCCTGACGACGGGTCGCGCGCTTCCATTCACGGGACGGCATCAGACCGGGGGATTCCTCGAACATATCCAGCGACACTTTCTGCCCGATGCCGAACTTGTTCATGTAGGTGGAAAGCCGGTCGATGCCCAGTTTGTGCGCCAGATCGTAGAAGTACGTGTCATTGGAACGCATGATCGCGGTATCCAGATCCACCCAGCCATCGCCGGTGCGGTTCCAGTTACGGTACTTGTGATCGTAATTGGGCAGTTGGTAATACCCCGGGTCGAACACTCTTGAACCGGGCGTTACCGCACCGGCGTCCAGCCCGGCAATCGCCACGGCAGGCTTGATGGTCGAACCGGGCGGGTAAAGGCCGCGCAGAATGCGGTTGAACAGCGGTCGGTCGATGGAATCGCGCAGCTCGGCGTAGGCCTTGAAGCTGATACCGGTGACAAACAGGTTCGGATCGAAACTCGGCGCGCTGACCATCGCCAGCACTTCTCCGGTGGCCGGGTCCAGCGCGACTACCGCGCCACGACGCCCACCCAGTGCGGCCTCGGCAGCTTCCTGAAGGTTGATGTCCAGGCTCAGGACGATGTCCTTGCCGGGAATCGGGTCGGTGCGTTTCAGTACACGCAGCACGCGACCACGGGCGTTGGTCTCGACCTCTTCGTAGCCGACCTGACCATGCAGCTCGGGCTCGTAAAAGCGCTCGATACCGGTCTTGCCGATGTGGTGCGTGCCGCTGTAATTGATCGGGTCGAGGCTCTTGAGCTCTTTCTCGTTGATCCGTCCCATGTAGCCGACCGAGTGGGCAAAGTGCGGCCCTTGCGGATAATGCCTGACCAGTTGCGCAACCACTTCGACACCCGGCAGGCGGAACTGGTTGACGGCGATCAAGGCGATCTGCTCTTCGCTCAGTTCGAACAGGATGGGCACCGGTTCGAATGGCCGACGCCCCTGTTTCATGCGCTTTTCGAAGATGATGCGATCGTCAGGGGTTAGCTGCAGGATCTCGACAATGGTGTCGAGCACGCTGGACCACTCGCCAGCACGCTCACGGGTCATGCTGAGACTGAAACTGGGCCGGTTGTCGGCGACCACAACGCCATTGCGATCGTAGATCAGCCCACGGCTGGGTGGAATCGGCTGAACGTGAACGCGGTTGTTTTCCGAAAGCGTGGAGTGATACTCGTACTGGATGACCTGCAGGTAATACAACCGGGCAATCAGCACGCACACCAGCAACACCACCGCCACGGCACCGAACACGACCCTGCCGCGCACCAGGCGTGCGTCCTTTTCGTGGTCTTTGAGGCGGATCGGTTGAGACATTTAGGCCGTATTCACAGTAAAGACGATGCTACTTGTGATAAGGGTGCCCGGACAGGACCGTCCAGGCGCGATACATCTGTTCGCCGATCAGAATGCGCACCAGTGGATGCGGCAGGGTCAGCGGCGACAGAGACCAGCGTTGCTCACTGCGGGCACAGACTTCAGGTGCCAGCCCCTCGGGGCCGCCGACCATCAGGTTGACCGTGCGCGCATCGAGGCGCCAGCGATCGAGTTCGACCGCCAGCTGTTCGGTACTCCACGGTTTGCCATGCACTTCAAGCGTGACAATCCGCTCGCCCGGCTGCACTTTCGCCAGCATCGCCTCGCCTTCCTGACGGATGAAGCGCGCGACATCGGCGTTCTTGCCTCGGGTATTGAGCGGGATTTCCACCAGTTCCAGCGCAAGCTCGGAGGGCATCCGCTTGGCGTACTCGTGCCAACCTTCCTCCACCCACTTGGGCATGCGCGAACCCACAGCAATCAGACGCAGACGCACATCAAGGCCTTATTCGTTGCCTGGAGTGTGATGCGCAGCGCTGGCGGCACGGCTTTGTTCGGCACCCTGCCACAAGCGTTCCAGGTCGTAGAACTGGCGTGCAGCAGCGGTCATTACGTGAACGATCACATCGCCCAGGTCCAGCAGAACCCAGTCGCTGTCGCCTTTGCCTTCTTCGCTCAGGGATTTGAGGCCGGCCGCCTTGACCTTGTCACGGACGTTATCGACCAGTGCGTTCAGCTGACGGTTGGACGTACCGGTGCAGATCAGCATGTAGTCGGCGATGCTGGTCTTGTCACGCACATCGATGGTCAGGATGTCGGCACCCTTGACTTCTTCAAGGGCTGCAATCGCAACATTGATGACTTCTTCACTGCTCATTTTTTGCTTTGTCATATAAAACTCATTCAGCTCGTATGTGTGGGACCGTTCAAACGCTTATCGATCAAAGCAGTTTCAGGACGACCCATCAGTGTTCGGCGCACGGTAAAGCCCGCGCGCATCGATATAGGCCAGTACCGCGTCTGGCACCAGAAAACGTACCGACTTACCGCTGGCCAGCAGTTGACGGATCTGGGTGGCAGACACCGATAAAGGCGTCTGCCAGACGAATGTAATGTGTCCACCCGGCCCTTTCAGGGCCTTGGGGTCGCTGACCGCGCGTGCCGCCAGCAGATTACGCATGGCATCCGGCGACTCGCTGTCCGCGTCCGGGCGTTGCAGCACCACGATATGGCAGTGCTCCAGCAGTTCTTCCCACCTGTGCCAGGTCGGCAGCCCGCAAAAGGCATCCCAACCCAGCAACAGGAACAACTGGTCCTGAGGCGCCAGTTCGGCGCGCATCGATTCCAGTGTGTCGAGGGTATACGACGGTTTGTCCCGCTTCAGTTCACGGTCATCCACCGTCAAGGGCGACACACCCGCAACCGCGCTCTGAACCATCGCCAGACGGTCCTCGGCAGTGACACTCGGCATGTCACGATGCGGAGGCCTGGCGCTGGGCGTCAGGCGCAACTCATCGAGTTCCAGCAGTTCGGCCACTTCGAGCGCACCGCGCAAGTGACCGATATGAACCGGGTCAAACGTACCCCCAAGCATACCGATACGTCTGGGCAGCGCTGTCGTGGGGTTGTTCAAGTCAGGCTTGTCCGCGCAATTGACCATCACCGATCACGATGTACTTCTCGCAGGTCAACCCTTCAAGCCCGACTGGACCGCGGGCGTGCAGCTTATCAGTAGAAATGCCGATCTCGGCACCCAATCCGTATTCGAAACCGTCCGCAAAGCTGGTCGGTGCATTGACCATGACCGAACTGGAATCGACCTCGGCCATGAACCGGCGAATCTGACTTTGATGGTCGGAAACGATGGCATCGCTGTGATGCGAACCATAATGGTTGATGTGCTCGATGGCTTCGTCCAGCCCTGAAACGACGCGAATCGACAGGATTGCAGCCAGGTATTCGGTGTGCCAGTCGTCTTCGGTGGCCGGAATTACGTCGATCAGGTCACGGGTGCGCTCGCAACCGCGCAACTCGACGCCCTTCTCGCGAAACTGCGCGGCCATGGCGGGCAGGAAGTCGGCGGCGATGGTTTGATCGACCAGCAGGGTTTCCATCGCGCCGCAGATGCCGTAGCGGTAGGTCTTGGCATTGAAGGCAATCTTCTGCGCCTTGGCCAGATCGGCGTGAGCGCTGACATACACGTGGCAGATGCCGTCCAGATGTTTGATGACCGGCACACGCGCATCGCGGCTGACCCGCTCGATCAGGCCCTTGCCGCCACGCGGAACGATGACGTCAACGTACTCGGGCATGGTGATCAATGCGCCAACCGCTGCACGGTCGGTGGTTTCAACCACCTGCACCACGGCAGCAGGCAGACCGGCCTCGGCCAGACCACGCTCGATGCAGGCGGCAATGGCACGATTGGAATGAATGGCCTCGGAACCGCCGCGCAGAATGGTCGCGTTACCGGACTTCAGGCACAGGCTGGCCGCATCAATGGTCACATTCGGACGCGACTCGTAGATGATTCCCACAACCCCCAGCGGCACACGCATCTTGCCGACCTGAATACCCGACGGCCGATAGCTCATGTCGCGGATCGCACCGACCGGGTCTGCCAGACCTGCTACCTGACGCAACCCGACGATCATGCTGTCGATACGCGCGGGGGTCAGGGCCAGTCGTTCCAGCATTGCCGGCTCAAGGCCGTTGGCCTGACCATTGGCCAGGTCCAGCGCATTGGCGGCAGACAGCTCGGCGCGCGCTTCATTCAGAGCAGCGGCAGTGGCTTGCAGGGCGCGGTTCTTCTGCGCAGTGCTGGCACGACCGATCACTCGCGATGCTTCGCGGGCGGCGCGACCCAGGCGGGTCATGTAGTCAAGAACGGACTCAGTCATGGTCTCAGAGGTCTTGGCAAAGAGGAAAGCGGCTGATTATAGCTGTCGTGCCGCACGAACGACAGCGCAGACAGGCGGATGGTCGATATCAGTGCGCAGATTTATTGACCGGCGACTGGCATTGCAGCACGCCATGCGCATGCAGACATCGCGCATGGCGCTGAATGGCTTGTCATGATTCAGTCACGTTCAGAAACAACAAAGCCGTTAATCCAGACACATTCAGCTGCAATTAAAGTTGCGCTTGTTATTATCGGGCACCTTCTCAACGTACCTGCCTGACTATGCCCGCAGCTCTTCCGGACCATTTCTTCCATCGCGATGCTCAGTTGCTGGCCCGCGATCTGCTGGGCAAGGTCATTCGGCATAAGGTGGGCGAGCTGTGGCTGGCCGCCCGAATCATCGAAACCGAAGCGTACTACTGCGCTGAAAAAGGCAGCCATGCTTCGCTGGGCTATACCGAAAAGCGCAAGGCACTGTTCCTCGACGGCGGGCATATCTATATGTACTACGCGCGCGGCGGTGACTCGCTGAATTTCAGCGCCGAGGGGCCGGGCAATGCAGTGCTGATCAAATCGGCATTTCCCTGGACCGACGCAACCAGCGAAGAAAACGCCCTGGCGCAGATGCAGTTGAACAACCCCGACGCCAGCGGCGCAATCCGCCCGCCGCAACGGCTCTGTGCTGGCCAGACGCTGCTTTGCAAGGCGCTTGGTCTGAAAGTACCGGAGTGGGACGCCAGGCGCTTCGACCCCCAGAGGTTGCTGGTCGAAGACATCGGCCAGACACCCGAGCGCATTATCCAGACCACCCGCCTGGGTATCCCTGCCGGGCGCGATGAGCATTTGATGTATCGCTTCGTAGATGCCGGTTATGCCCGTTTCTGCACACGGAACCCTCTCAGACGCGGTCAGGTCGAAGGCCGCGACTACTTATTTCTCGATCAAGGAAACTGACCGATGGGCGATCTGCTCAATGGCATGACCGGCTGGCTGACCGCAAACCCTTCCTGGGTGGCTGTCGCGATCTTTTTGGTGGCCTTCACTGAATGCGTCGCGATCGTCGGGATCGTCGTGCCGGGCACGGTCATCATGTTTGCCATCGCCGCCTTGGCGGGCAGCGGCATACTGCCGTTGAGCGAAGTGCTGTTACTGGGTTTTCTCGGTGGGCTGCTGGGTGACGCGGTGTCGTACTTCATAGGTCGGCGCTTTCATCAGAATATCCGTCAGTTGCCCGGCTTGCGCACGCACCCGGAGTGGATGGAAGGTGCGGAAAAATACTTCCACCGTTACGGCATCGCCAGTTTGCTGGTCGGGCGCTTCATCGGCCCGCTACGCCCGATGCTGCCAATGATTGCCGGCATGTGCGACATGCCGCTGCCGCGCTTTGCGGCCGTCAGTGTATTGGCCGCGGCAGGCTGGTCGATTGCCTACCTGATGCCGGGCTGGGCGGCGGGCGCGGCCATTCGCCTGCCGCTGCCGGAAGGCTTCTGGCCTGAGGCGGCAGTGGTCGGTGCCGGTCTGGCGATTCTGTTCGGGCTGAGTATTCAGAGCAGCATTCGCCAAAAGCGTTATGCAACCAAACTTATTTCCGTGCTCAGCCTGACGCTGGTCGCGGCGCTGTTCATCGGCTGGCCCTATCTGGCAGACTTCGACAACGGCCTGATGACGCTCATTCAAGAGCATCGCAGCGAGGCCGCACAGAACATCGTGATCTTCGTCACCAGCATCGGCGACTTCAAGGCCCAGTTGCTGGCGGCCTCCCTGCTGATCATCGTGCTGGCCGTTGCCAGACAATGGCGTCACGCAGCCTTTGCCCTGACCGCAACACTGGGTACCGCGATTGCCAATGGCACCCTGAAAACGTTCTTCGCCCGCGCTCGTCCGGAGGTGCTGGTAGAGCCGCTGACCACTTACAGCATGCCCAGTGGCCACAGTTCTGCGGCCTTTGCGCTGTTCATGACGCTGGCGGTGCTGGCCGGGCGCGGCCAGCCCGTGCGCCTGCGCCTGAGCTGGATGCTGGTCGGCGGCATTCCGGCACTGGCCATCGCGCTTTCCAGGGTTTATCTGGGCGTTCACTGGCCAACGGACATCCTCGCAGGAATGCTCCTGGCGTTCTGTGTCTGCGCCGCCAGCCTGGCATTCATTCAGCGCAACGACCCCTTGCCCGCCATGTCGGTCCGGGTCTGGTGGCTCATCGTCCCGGCAATGACCGCGCTGCTAGGCATTTTCGCAGTGCGCGCCCTCTCCCACGCGGTACTGCGTTACCAGTACTGATCGGCATACCTGATCGCGCCCGTACGAAACGGGTGCGACACTTCTCAAATCTGGCACCTTGCCAGTGCTCTTTCGAGGCGTTGACTACACTCCCCTGAAGCAGGTGAGTGAGCAACGGCGTGGCCGAAGGAGTGCTGATGTCCCCACTGGATGGTTATGCGGCAATGCCCACCCGGCAACGCGGCGCGATCGGCATGATGGCCGCGCTGACATTGGGATTGGCGCTGCTTTGCACGCTGATAGTGGTCGACAGCGGCAGGCTGTATCTGGAAAAACGCTCGTTGCAGCGGATCGCGGACATCGCCGCCCTGGAAGCTGCGGGGCGCAGGGGGACATGCAGCGATGCGGCCACCGCCGCTGGCTTCGCCACGCAGAGCGCCACGCGTAACGGCTTTACCCCGAATACCGGAGGGCGAACGCTAACGACCCTCTGCGGCACCCTTACGGTGGGCCTGCAGAGCCAGCGCGTATTTGTCGCGGACTCCACTCAGGCACTGGCCATTCAAGTGGTCGCGGCGCATCCGGTGCCACGAAGTATTGCTGCCGGTATTGTTGCCCTGTTCGAAAAAACGCCCTCCCCTGCGAACATCACCATCAGCGCCACGGCCGTGGCTGCCAGTGCCGCGCCACTGGCGGCGCTGACCATTCGCAGTGCGGCCGTGACGGTGGACAGCACACGGGCGGCCATTCTGAATCCGCTCATCGGCAGCCTGCTCGGTGGCACGCTCAACCTGAGCGTAGCGAACTGGCAGGGCCTCGCCAGCACCGACCTCAGCCTGTTGAGCTATCTGAACCGACTCAAGACCGACCTTAACCTGACTGCGGTCGGTTACAGCGAGGTGCTCAACACATCGGTTTCTGTCAGCCAGTTGATCCAGAGTGCTATCAATGTGCTCGACCCCGGCGCGACCTTGAACGGTACGGCCACCATCGCGGGCCTGCAGGCATTGAAGCTGGCGGCCGGCGCAACCACTGTGTTGCTGGGAGACTTGTTGTCGATACAAGGCAGTTCGGACCTCGCTGCATTGAACACCAATCTGCGCCTTCTGGACCTGGTCCAGGGCATTGCGCAACTGGCCAATGACAAGACCGGCATATCCACAGCTGCGCAGATAAATGTCGGCACCCTGGCACAGGTCACCACACGATTTCAGGTGGTTGAGCCGCCTCAGTTATCGGCCATCGGCGACCCGAGCAAGATTGATCCGCTCAATCCCAAAACCGGTGCCAACCGGATCTACGTGCGCACCGCGCAGATGCGCGCGCTGGTGTCGATCAATCTGCCAGTGCTGGGCACCATTACGTCGCTGGCTAACACTGCGGGCTCGGTGGTGGGCAGCCTGACACCAATCCTCAATAGCGCGTTGAGCCTGAACATCGCGGGCGTACTGGGCTCCACCACTTGCGCGCTGGGCCTGACCAGTTGCATGGTCACCGATGTGAAGTTTCTGACCTCTGGTACATCGGGCCCCAGAATCGATCTGAGCCTGTCGCTGGCCAGCGCCGACACCTACGTGACCGGCTTCACCTGCACCAGCAATACCAACAAGACCCTCAGCGTCAAAACAGATGCAGGACTGCTCAGCGCCAAGGTCGGCTTGATCAATGACGGTTTTCCTGCAAGCACCGATCCATCGGCAATTGCCCCACTGCCCCTGCCAGTGATTGATATAGGCACTCAAACCTGCAAGAAGCCACTGGGACTGCCAGGTTTGGGAACTTGCGACGCCCGTACCCCCTTCGGCGGTGGCGGCATAGGTCTCACGTTCGACACGGTAAGCCAGTCGCCGCTGGGCAGCTCAACGGTCGTCAGTACAACCTTCAGCTCGCCCAATCTGCCGGAAATCAACAGCGCGCCCTATTTCCTGACAAGCGTTGCGCACACCAAACCCAGTACGTTGCTGAACGGCACGGTTTCCAGCGTAAAGGTGAATGTCTATAAACCTGCGACCAGCAATGTGCTAGGCAACGTCATTACTGGAGCAGCTGCAACGCTGAACAGCCTGACCGTTGCGCTGGACGCTATTGTGGAGAACACGCTGACCGGCTTGCTGACATCAGTCGTCGACCCGCTGTTCGAGTCACTTGGCCTGAATCTGGGTGCCACCGATGTGGGTGCCAATTTAAGCTGCAACATCGGTCAGGCGACGCTGATTATCTAACTGGCATTGAATATCGGCAGCTCGATCTGGAAACGAGCGCCCTCCCCGACGTTGCCGACGCTGAGCTGGCCGCCCATCTGATCGACGATGCCGTAGCTGACAGACAAGCCCAGTCCGGTGCCGACGCCCACCGGCTTGGTGGTGAAGAAAGGCTCGAAAATGCGCTCCAGCAAACGCGGATCAATCCCCCCGCCGTTGTCCTGAACCACCAGCCTGATGATGTTTTCATCCCGCTCGGCCTCGACGCTGATCCACGGTTCGAAATCCCGGTCTTTTTCCCGGCGCGACAACAACGCATCACGGGCGTTGACCATCAGGTTGATCAGCACCTGCTCAAGCTGATCGACATGCCCGCGAACCTGCACGTCTTCGATCATGGTGCCGACCCGCAACTGCACACCCTTGCCCTTCATGCCTTCGGCCAGCATCGAGATAGTGCCTTCCACCGCCTGCGCCGGATCGAACAGCTGCTCCTCCACTTCGGAGCGCCGCCCGAATACCCTCATGTGGTCCACCACGCGGGCAGCGCGCTGTACCTGTGTGTCGATACGGTTGAGTTTTTCGGTGAGGTATTCGATGTCCACGTCACCGCGCCCCAGACGCTTGAGGACATTGACTACCGCCATGCGCATGACGTTGAGGGGCTGATTGATCTCGTGGGCAAGGCCTGTGGACATTTCGCCAAGCGTGGCCATTTTCGCACTCTGGTTCAATTGCATCCTGGAGCGGCGCACATCGGTGTTATCACGGCCTACAGCCTGAACCTCGACCAGCGTGCCGTGCTCGTCGAATATTCCCCGGTCAGCCCATACCCACCAGGCGTACTCACGGCCGGGCAGTTCGATACAGATTTCTTCGGTGCTGACCGGCGCTTGCGGGGTGAGTTGACCGATACGCCGAATGAACGCCTCGCGCTGCTCGTCAGAAAGCCAGTCCCCCAGATTGATCCCGGTCAGTTGTTCCGGCGTGCATTCCATGTAATTGGCCAGTGGCCGGTTGCCGAAACTCAGTACCAGCTCCGGAGAGTAGCGGCAGATCATGGCCGGTGAGTCTTCAACCAGAATGCGGTAGCGCTCTTCGCTCTGACGCACATGCTCGGCCGCCAGAGTGGCTTCGGTCACGTCCAGCCACAGGCCGACCGCCTCCACCGGCATGCCGAGGTCGTCACGCAGCAATCGCGCTTCGTCCAGCAACCAATGGTAATGGCCGTTCTTGTTGCGCAACCTGTAACGCCGACTGACAACGCCTTCGCGCAACAGCTGCCGGTTACGCTCGAACCAGATGTCGCGGTCTTCGGGGTGAATGTATTCCGCCAACTGGCCGTCTACGCATTCAGCCAGCGTCCAGCCCAGCAAGGGCGTGAGGCTGTCACTGAAAAAGGTTGGCTCAAGGTTGCCGTGATCGTAGCGCTGCACGTAAATCACGGCCGGCGAGCTGGCAATCAGGTTATCCAGCCGGGCGTGAGCGGCCGCTGCTTCGGTTTCCTGATTCTTGATATCACTGACATCGAGCATGAAACCCAACACCCGCTGAACCTGACCACTGATCAGCGCCTGACCCTGAATACGAAACCAGAGGGTTTCCTGGGCAGGGTCGCTTTGCGCCAGACGCACGCAAAGCATCAGGGCTGTGCCTTTGTCACGCAACTGCGCCAGACGACTGGAAAGTTCTTGTCGATCGACCGGATGAATCAACGCCAGCCAGTCCTGACGTGACAGGCTTTCGACCCGATCACTCAGACGTAAACTGCGCGCCAGTTGCGGTGCCAGGAGGATTTCGTCACGCGCAGGCATCAGCTCCCACCAACCGGTGCCCAGCAGATCCTGAAGCACCGCCAGGCGCTCTACATGGTGACGGTTGTGCTGCTCGGACAAGCGAAAAAGCACCGGCCCGGCCAGCGCCGAACACAGGTTGAGCCACTCGCGCTCTCCCAGGTCTGGAGCCTGCTGTTGTGGGTTATAGAAGCCGAACATCAGCCACGCCTTGGCAACGTTGTCGCGGCTGTGCGGAATCAGAAAACCGTCCGCGTTGCCGAAGGCACTCTGCAGCGGCCCTTGGTCGACGCCGCCGCCAAACCTCAGTTGATGGGTAATGTTGGCGTCGAATCGATCCAGCGCATTACCCAGTCGCTGCCCGACCTGCCATAACTCCGGCGCGGTGTGGGCACTGTACTGACAGTAGACACGCCAGCCAGTGCCGCTGACTTCCGGCAATACCAGCGCCAGACAGGGAACGCGCCATAGCTGCGCCAGTTCCTCGAGCTGCTCGGTCACCACGGCAGTCAGCCGGTCCACGTTGCACACGCGCACACGCTCAGCCATCTGCCCGGCGAAGCGCAGGCATTGCTGGCGGCTGCGGGCGGCACTGGCCTCTTCCATCAAGTCGCTGATATCCAGCAGTTGCAACAGCCAGCCCTTGCCATGCGCCTGCACCCAGCCACGAGCGTGCAAGGTGTGCGCATCGGCACTCTTGAAGTCCAGGTCCAGCATGTGCCCCAGCCAGTCATGCGGCACGCCTTCAATGACCAGCGCGCTATTGGGCAGCAACAGGTTCATCAACCGCTGCGCAGCCGCCAGCGGAGCAGCAATACCCAACCGCGCAAGCAACTGCGGGCTGATGCTCTGTATCCGCCCTTCGTCATCGAGCAGCACATAAAGGTCGACCCCGACCGGGCCCGGCTCGCTTGACACGGGCACAGCCTGGGATACCGGCGGCGCTTCACCACGGCCCAGCCAACGGCTCAGACGATTTTTTTCAAGGGACAAGTTGCAGACTCGCTTGTGCAGTAAGGTTGGTCGGCAAGCGCGGAACCTCGCCGATGCCAGGGAGCGTCAATAACGGGAGTACCTGGGTCAATCGGGTCTTGGGGTACTGGATGGTCACCGTCAGAACACCGGCGGTGTAGGTCACGTTGGTATAACTGGCGTTGAAACCCAGCGCAGGTGGCATCCATGACAGCTGATTCATGACGACACTCTGTGCCTGGCTGACCAACAGGGTGTTATAGCCAGTTACTGTCGGGCTAAGGGCAACACTTCGGCGCACGGCTTCACTCGCCGCCGCATTGAAAGACTGCATCATGAGCAACGGCAGGCTATAACTCACCATGCCATAGAACACAGCAAAGAAAACAACGAACACCGCAGCGAACTCAATAGCGGCGGCACCCTGTTGCCGATCGGGCAAGGCATGCTGCAGAACGGTTTTCATATCAACGTCTACCCTGACATTTACTGCTTCAACAGAGCATAGATTCTTTCCGGAAAACAGGATGTTTTTTGCTTGATAAAACTATTTCTTCTGCTTGTCTGGTTTGCAATTTGCGCCGAACAGGACGCGCGACGCAAGCAAATTTCAAACAGCCTGACACTGGGCGCAGCAGCACTGGCCGCTGCCTGGCTGGCAGGCACAGGAACAACCTGGCTGGGCGCCGCACCGCTGGAAGCCGCGCAGACACTGGCGCTGGCACTGGGCCTGACGTTGCCTGGTTATGCGCTCGGCAAGCTGGGCGCCGGAGACGTCAAGCTGATGACCGCACTCGCGCTCGCCTCCAACAGCGCCTATTTGCTGTGCACGTTTATCGGCGCAGGCGTCGCCGTGCTGATCTGGGCGTTGCTTGCCAGGAAAGTACAGCGTCATATAAACCAACAGGTTGCGCGGCGTTACGCCTATATGTTCGCTGATGCGTCAGATAAATATCCCTTTTCACCTTTTTTGTTGGCTGGCTCGCTGCTGACAGTCGCGTTGCTCCATTAGTCGACTCTCGGCCAATGGGAAGTTTAATGCTATGTACATAGTCAGAAAGTACGACTACGGTTAATACATCGCTGTGGCGTACTGTCATCGGAATACCCGAGACGGTTTATACAACGCTTAATCATGTTTGCTGAATGGATAAAGGTTCCGGTCTGCCGGCCTTACAGCATGGAGTTGCATGTGGATAACTACCCGGTCACGAAAGTTCTGGTGGTCGATGACCAGCCTCTTATCGTTGAAGAACTCTGTGAGTTTCTAGAGAGCAGCGGCTATGAGTGCGTGCGCTGCTATTCAAGCCTTGAGGCCATCGAGCATTTCAGCAGCGACAGCGCTATTGGCATCGTAGTGTGCGACCTGGAAATGCCAGGCATGAACGGGATCGAGATGGTCGAAGCGATGAAGATGGCTGGCGGCAAGACGCATTTGTTCGAGGCCATCATGCTGACCGGACAAGCCGAGAAAAAGGATGTCATCAAGGCCCTGCGAGCCGGCATCGCTGATTACTATCAAAAGCCGGTCAACCTTGAAGAGTTGCTTGAGGGTGTCCAGTTGCAGGTGGAAGCGCTGAACGAACGGCAGAAAAATCGCCAACAATTGGGCCTGCTCAACGAGAAACTTCAGTTTCTGGCCGCCTCCATAGACGACCTCTATCAGAATCTGGATAACGTTCAGAACAGGGCGCAGTCGGAGCGCAAAACCAGCCTCGAAAGTGATGCACAGATGCCCGTGGCGCTGGCCAAATTGTCACCCCGCCAGCTTGATGTGGCGCGGCTGGTCAGCAAGGGACTGACCAATTACCAGATTGCCTGCGAACTGGGCATTACCGAAAACACCGTCAAGCTCTACGTTTCCCAAGTGCTGCGCTTGACCCACATGCATAACCGCACCCAACTGGCCTTGGCATTTTCACCCGGCCAATCGGCAGAGCGGCAAAAGCTGATCGAAAGCCAGGGCTAAAAACGGAATCAGGCCTCGATTTCCGTCAACACGACGTGATAAGGCACATCCACGAGGGCCGAATGCACCTGATTGCGGCCCGCGTGCTTGGCGCAGTACAACGCCGTATCCGCCTGTGACGCAAGGCTCAGGCTGTCGTCATTCGCCCCCAGAGAAACTACCCCGGCGCTGAAAGTGCAGAACAGATCAGTCGGCTGCGCGGGATAATGGATCTCCGCAAAGCGATGGCGAATCTCATCAAGCACTTTATGGGCACTCTGAATGTCGGTGTCCGGCATGACGATGGCAAATTCCTCACCACCGTAACGACCGATGAAGTCGGTTTTGCGCAGGCGCTGCTTGAGAAACAGCGCCAGGCTCTTGATGACGCGGTCTCCCATCGGGTGACCGTGGCTGTCGTTGACCTTCTTGAAGTGGTCGATATCGAGCATGGCAAAGCACAGCGGCTTGCCCTCGCGTCGTGAGCGAAAGCTGCAATCTTCCAGCAGTTGCAGAATGTGCGTGTGGTTGTAGAGCCCGGTCAAGCTGTCACGAACCATGCGCGACTTGAGGCTGCGGGCCCTGGCGGCGCGGTTGCGAACTGTGGTGATCAGATGACGTGGCTTGATCGGCTTGGTGAGGAAGTCATCGCCGCCCTCGCTCATGGCGTCAAGCTGCTTGTCCTGATCATCTTCGGCCGACAGGTAAATGATCGGCACGCTGACGTAGCGGTCGTTATGGCGAATGACCTTGGCCAGCTCAGTGCCGGTGCAACCGGGCATGTACATATCGAGAATGATCAGATCCGGCTGGAACTCCGCCAATTCGGACATTGCCTGAATCGGGTCGAGCAGAACCCGCGTAACAATTCCGGCTGCATTCAGAATGCGTTCGGTGTGCATTGCCTGAGCGCGGGAATCGTCGATGATCAGCACTTTATAGGGTTCGTATTGAGCGACGCAGGTCAGAACTTCGATTTTTTCCAGCAGACTCGACGCTTCCAGCGCGCCGGTCAAAAACTCTTCGCCACCGGCCCGCACTGCTGCGAGGCGGGTGGGCGTATCGGTTTCGTTAATGCTGAAAAACAATAGCGGAAGCTTCTGCTCCAGGCCTTCCTGGGCCTGTGAGGCCAGCTTCAGACCCTGACCGGCCCCGCTGAAATCGACATCCATGACAATCGCCGCCGGATGCCGTTGCGCCATTGCGCGCTGAAACTCGGCAACACTGTGCAGCGACAGGGCTGCCAGACCGAAAAACTCCAGCTGCTTGGCCAGACGCTCGGCCCGCTCATGGTCCTGAAGGACCACATAGACCGGCTTGCGCAGCGGAGGCAGCGACGTTTGCTCAAGCTGGTCGCCATGCCGCAGCCCGGTGCGGGAGAGACGTTGCATCAGACGATTGAGGTCAGTGATGACGCTGCTGTTGAGGCGACCGCGATTGGCTTCGACAGCCTCAAGTGCCTGGTTGATGTCATGCGCCAGTGAAATGTGTTCAACCTGCTCGAAGCGCTCGGCAAAGCGCAGTAAACGCAACGTCGATTCCTTGAGCTCAGCCATGTCGCCAGCCGACCACTCGGCTTTCTGCAGACGTTGCCACGTCTCCAGAATCTGGCGTGCCTGGTGGATGACCCGTTGGGCAAAATGATGCTTCAGGCGATCTCGGCTAGGGTCTTCTGGCTCGGTCATATTGAGACTACTGTGGTTTTACTGAGCAATACGGCTGATGGCGCTATGCTAGCACCTCCGTTACAACAGAACAGTGCCGTAAGTCACTTATTTGACAACATTTTGATGGCGTTTAGCCATTACTCAAAATCAATCGACTGATAGAGCCTGGCTATAGGCCTTGAGTTGCAACCTGGAAGTTGAAAGCAATTCGCTTCTGGCTTGAAGCTCGAAGCTTGCAGCTGCCCCGATCGCACCTTAGGGTAAGGTTGCGGTCGAACCCCACGTGAAGCATTCAACTCAAGATCGAAAGGACCCTACCATGCTGGATTGGAAGAACCGCGCAGGCAGCGCGGGTGAGCGCACCGCTGACACTTCATCGGTCAAACGCCGCGGTTACCTGGGTAACCTGTTCTATAGCCGCGCTCTGGGCGCCTTGATCTTGATTTACCTGCTGGTTGCACTGGTAGTCGGCTGGTACTGGAGCAAAGAGCCTGCACTGTTCCCGGTACAACAGAACGCTCAAGCCGCCGCCGAGCGCGAAGGCAAGCCAATGGTTATCGGCTACACGACGGTTGAAACGCTCAAGACCGTGGCTGGCACCCTGCTCAACAAGCGCGGAGGATATCTGTCCAACGACCGCATGCCACCGGGCTTGTGGCTGGACAACATTCCAAGCTGGGAATACGGCGTACTGGTGCAGGTGCGTGACTTGAGTCGTGCGCTGCGCAAGGACTTTGCCCGTTCCCAGTCTCAATCTGCCGAAGATGGCGATCTGGCTCGCGCCGAGCCGCTGTTCAACTTCAACAATCGCAGCTGGATTCTGCCTTCCAGCGAGTCGCAATACGCCGAAGGTATCAACTCTCTGAGTCGCTACCAGGCACGTTTGTCCGACCCGAACCAGAAAGGCGCGCTGTTCTATGCCCGCGCCGACAATCTGAACAACTGGCTGGGTGATGTCGGCACCCGTCTGGGCTCGCTGTCGCAACGCCTTTCGGCCAGTGTCGGCCGGGTCAAACTCAACAGCACACTGAAAACCGAGTCTGCTGCTTCGGTCAAGCCCGGCGAAGTGCCGCAGGTAGACGAGGAAATCGTCGAGACCCCATGGCTGGAAGTGGATAACGTGTTCTATGAAGCACGCGGCCAGGCCTGGGCTCTGTCGCACCTGCTGCGCGCCATCGAGGTCGACTTCGCCGATGTACTGGCCAAGAAGAATGCAACCGTCAGCGTGCGTCAGATCATTCGTGAGCTGGAAGCGTCCCAGGAACCGCTGTGGAGCCCGATGATCCTGAATGGCAGCCCGTTCGGTGTTTTCGCCAACCACTCGCTGGTCATGGCCAACTACATCTCGCGTGCCAACGCCGCGGTCATCGACCTGCGCCAGTTGCTGAATCAAGGCTGATGTCTATTCCTGCCAACGAGGCCGCGCACCGTGCCGCCTCGGATGCCGAGCAGATCGCCTGGGTCGACGAGCAGGACCGACTGCTCGGCTCGCGGGTCCGCGCCGATTTGCGCGAGCGCGGACTGATCGGGCGCGGCACTTATATCCTGCTGTTCAACAGTGCCGGCGAGCTTTGCGTTCATCGGCGCACACTGAGCAAAGCGATTTATCCCGGTTATTGGGATGTCGCCGCAGGCGGAATGGTGCAGGCGGATGAAAGCTATGACGAGTCCGCTGCCCGGGAGCTGGAAGAAGAGCTGGGCGTCAATGGCGTACCGTTGCAGGCCCACGAACGGTTTTTCTTCGATCAGCCGGGCAACCGGCTCTGGTGCGCCGTGTTTTCAGCCGTGTGGGACGGGCCCTTGAGATTGCAGCCCGAAGAAGTGCTGGAAGCGCGCTTCATGCCCATCGCCGACGTTCTGCATCAGGCTGAAGAAATCCCTTACTGCCCGGACTCGCTCGCGGCGCTGAAACGCTACCTGCAGCAGATAGAGAATGCTCAGTAAGCCAGTGTTCAGAAATTGGCGCATCCAGCCCCTTAGCAACCGGTCTGTTTGCCGTTACACTGCGCGACCTTTTCAAGCTGGACCGGCCCTGCCGTTTCAGTAGCGCTGCCCCTGCCAGAGTGGGGCTTCGCGGTCGATGGCTCGTGTGAGCCCGACCCATCTTCAGTCCTCAACAAGAGGATTTTTGCGTGGCTAAAAAAGCCGCTTCTCTCGCCGCCCTCGGTGGCCTGGTGTTTTCAACCGACGCAGGGCGTCACTGCCCGGATTGTCGTCAGCCCGTTGCCGACTGCACCTGCAAACAGACCGCCATCCCCGAAGGTGACGGTATTGCCCGCGTGCGCCGGGAAAGCAAAGGCCGTGGCGGCAAGACCGTCACCACCATCAGTGGTGTCCCGCTGGCCGAAGAGCCGCTCAAAGACCTCGCCAAGGCCCTCAAACAGCGCTGCGGCACAGGCGGATCGCTCAAGGACGGCGTGATCGAGATTCAGGGCGATCACGTCGAACTGCTATTGGCAGAGCTGATCAAAAAAGGCTTCAAGGCTAAAAAGTCCGGCGGCTGAACCCGCGTAGCGGGCAGCGAATCAAATCGTCATTTCAACTCATTACACTGCGCCCAGCTGGCTATTGGCTGGCGCAACGACTTCTTTATAGGGGACTTCGATGTCCGTACGACGCACACGCAAAGACGATGGCAGCCAATGGACAGTTGCGGACAGCCGCAGCGTTTATGGTATTCGCCATTGGGGCGCGGGTTATTTTGCAATCAACGAAGCAGGTCGTGTTGAAGTCCGTCCCAATGGGCCGGACAGCTCCCCCATCGACCTTTACGAACAGGTCGACAACCTGCGCAAGAGCGGCCTGTCGCTGCCCTTGCTGGTGCGCTTCCCCGACATTCTGCAAGACCGTGTGCGTCAACTGACCGGTGCATTCGACAGCAACATTGCGCGCCTGGAATACCAGAGCCAATACACCGCGCTGTACCCGATCAAGGTCAACCAGCAAGAAGCGGTGGTAGAAAACATCATCGCCACGCAGAACGTCTCTATCGGCCTGGAAGCGGGTTCCAAACCGGAGCTGATGGCTGTGCTGGCATTGGCGCCCAAAGGCGGCACCATCGTCTGCAACGGTTACAAGGACCGTGAGTTCATCCGTCTGGCGCTGATGGGTCAGAAGCTGGGCCACAACGTGTTCATCGTCATCGAGAAAGAATCCGAAGTCGAGCTGGTCATCGAAGAAGCCGCCGAGCTGAAGGTCGCCCCTCAGGTGGGCCTACGCGTGCGTCTGTCCTCCCTGGCGTCGAGCAAATGGGCAGACACCGGCGGCGAGAAATCCAAGTTCGGTCTGTCGGCCGCACAATTGCTGTCGGTGGTCGAACGCTTCCGCAAGGCTGGGCTCGATCAAGGCATCCGCCTGCTGCACTTCCACATGGGCTCGCAGATCGCCAACCTGGCTGATTACCAGCACGGCTTCAAAGAGGCTATCCGCTATTACGGTGAGCTGCGCAAACTCGGCCTGCCGGTGGATTACATCGATGTCGGCGGCGGTCTGGGCGTCGATTACGACGGCACACACTCACGCAACGCCAGTTCGATCAACTACGACATGGACGACTACGCAGGTGTAGTGGTCGGTATGCTCAAGGAATTCTGCGATGCACAGAGCCTGCCGCATCCGCATATTTTCTCGGAAAGCGGCCGCTCGCTGACCGCCCACCACGCCATGCTGGTGGTCCAGGTGACCGACGTCGAAAAACACAACGACGAAGTCCCGGAAATCGCCGACAAGGCCAGCCTGCCGGAAACCGTGCAATGGCTGGTGGACCTGCTGGGTCCGACCGACATCGAGATGGTCACCGAAACCTACTGGCGCGCCACGCACTACATGAGCGACATCGCGGCCCAGTATGCCGATGGCAAGATCAGCCTGTCGGAAAAGGCACTGGGCGAGCAATGCTACTTCGCCGTCTGCCGCCGCCTGTACAACTCGCTGAAGGCACGTCAACGCTCGCACCGTCAGGTGCTCGACGAACTCAACGACAAGCTGGCCGACAAGTACATCTGCAACTTCTCGGTGTTCCAGAGCCTGCCCGATACCTGGGCCATCGGCCAGGTGCTGCCGATTCTGCCCTTGCACCGTCTGGACGAAGAGCCGGTGCGCCGCGCCGTGCTTCAGGACCTGACCTGCGATTCCGATGGCAAGATCAAGCAGTACGTCGATGAGCAGAGCATCGAAACCAGCATGCCGGTGCACTCATTGAACGAAGGCGAAGACTATCTGCTGGGGATCTTCCTGGTAGGCGCCTACCAGGAAATTCTGGGGGACATGCACAACCTGTTCGGTGATACCGACTCGGTGAACATCTACCAGAACCCGGACGGCAGTGTTTACCACGCAGGCATCGAAACCCACGACACCATCGAAGACATGCTGCGCTACGTGCATTTGTCGCCGGAAGAACTGATGACCCATTACCGGGACAAGGTCGCCAGCGCCAAGATTACCCCGCGCGAGCGTACCTACTTCCTCGACGCCCTGCGCCTGGGGCTGACACGTTCTTCGTACCTTTCGTCCTGATTTCGGGATTTGCGATGGGGCCTGCAATTGGGGCCCCATCTACTGTGACTGTGGTGCCAATGCTGTGCACTCATCGTTACAGGCAAGTTCTGATAAGCCAGGAGAATGAGGCCAAACGCCTTGTTTCGGGGTGCGTTCCGGCCTCTTCGCGAGCAAGCTCGCTCCTACGAGACTTAGGCGTTGGCGCGATGGTCATGCGCACATCGTAAGCCGCTACCAACATTCCTTGTAGGCAACGTCCTGTTCTACCTGCAGCCCTCTACCCTGCCCGTTTTCTGCGCCAGAATTCGCGGTCGCATTCCCGGTAGAGAAGCACTCCATCATGCCCGACCCCACCAGCGCGCCGCTCTTTCGTCTGGAAATTGCCCGCCTGCAGCGCTGCTTCACTGTCATATCGTTCAGCGCAAGCGAGGCGATCAGCCAGCCTTTTGCCTTTGAACTGGACATTCTTGGCGACGGCCTGGATCTGGACCTGACCGGCCTGATGTACAAGCCTGCCTTGCTGAGCTTCGGAAGCCGGAAGAACTTTCACGGTCAGATTCAAGGCGCGACACGCAAGCATTACCAACCCGGCCCGGCTTGTTACACGCTGATAATGGGGCCTCGGCTGGCCTGCCTCGGGTTACGCCACCAGTCGCGCATCTTTCAGCACATGACCGCCACCCGGATCATCGCCCAGGTGCTCGAAGAACATGGTCTGAAGAACTGTTTCCGTTTTGACCTGCCGACCGAGTGCCGCGAACGCGACTGTTGCGTGCAGTATCAGGAATCCGACCTGCAACTGGTCCAGCGCCTGTGCGCAGAAGAAGGCATTCACTACCACTTTGTCCATTCACGACGTCGCCACGAACTGGTGTTCGGCGCCAACCTGCACGGGTTTGCGCGCAGCCCTGTCGCACGCTGGCGTCAATTCGCGCAACAGTCCGGTGTCACCCGGTTTGCCGTCGCCGAGCATGCAACGCAACTGCCCGGCAGCCGCGCAGGCCAACATGCAACCGGCGAGAGTACCTTGCCGTTCATGACCTGCGCAGAACTGCTGCCGCTGGCCGACCATCCCGAGAAGCACTGGAACCACATGTGGCTGATCACCGAAGTCCGGCATCGCTTCGGCCTCGTTGATGGCAATGACTGCGGGGCATCAGATCGATACTCGAACCAGTTCAAGGCCATACCATGGGAAGTCGGCTTCAGAACGCCTGCCCCGGTGCCGCGACCGCCCATTGCGCCACTTCAGCGCGGCTGGATCATCGGCATCAACGGTGAACCGGCAAGGCTTGATGCGGCAGGCCGGGTGCGCGTCCGGCTGGAATGGGAGTGGCAGCACCCGAATGATCCGGGCAGTGGCTGCTGGCTGCATCTGGCACCGGGGCTGGATATCGAATGTCGCGTCGGTATGTCAGTGGCGGTGAGCTTTTCTGAGGATGACACACACCCACCACTGATCATCGGCTGTCTGCCGGCGCAGGAGACGCGTCGCGAGAATGATCCAGCGCCTGTCGATAACGTTCAAATGCACATCGACCGGCAAATGTTCATCGGGCCTGACCGACAGCTGCAACTGGCAGACGGGGTCCGCCTATACCTTGGTGAAGGCAGCAAAGTCACGCTGGATGCGGGGTCCAGCACGGTGCAGATCGACGATGATGGCCTGACACTGAGCAGCCCGCGCATCAGCTTTGCCAGCAAGGCGAATGGCCGTTCTTCGGGTGATCCGGACGCTATTGAATGACGTAGCAGTAACTATGCGGCACTGGGGCGAAGCGCGACGGTCTCAGGCATATCCGACTTATCTGCCAGAGCCCTTCCCTTATGATACGAGTGATTTTCCTGACACTGATGACGGGGGCCGTACTGGCAGCATTGTCCGGTTGCTCGCCCTTGAAGCTGCTCAACACGTTGAATCCGACCGGCCCTGTCGATCATGTCTACGGGTTGGCTTACGGGCAGGATCCACGTAACACGCTGGACGTTTACACCCCGCAGGCTAAACCGGCCAACGCGCCAGTCGTGGTGTTTTTCTATGGTGGCAGCTGGAACACCGGTTCGAAAGCCGATTACGCCTTCGTCGGCGAGGCTCTGGCTGCACGTGGCATGGTCGTCGTGATTGCCGACTACAGGCTCTATCCGCAGGTGCGCTACCCAAGCTTTCTGGAAGATTCAGCCAAGGCACTGGCCTGGGCGCACAAGCATGCAAAAACCTACGGTGGCGATCCTGACCGCTTGTACGTGATGGGCCACAGTGCAGGTGCCTACAACGCTGCGATGCTGGCGCTCGACCCGCGCTGGCTGGCCCGTGAAGGCTTGTCGCCGTCCATTCTCAGCGGCTGGATCGGGCTGGCCGGGCCGTACGACTTTCTGCCTATCGAGAACGCCGATGTGAAACCGGTATTCTTTTTCCCCGACTCACCGCCTGACTCGCAACCCATCAACCACGTCAGTTCCAGCGCGCCCCCTGCGTTGCTGATGGCCTCGAATACGGACTCGCTGGTCAACCCCAAACGCAACACCGGTGGCCTGGCGCGGGCATTGCGCGAGGCGGGTGTGCCGGTACGCGATCTGTATTTCTCGCGCACCAATCACGGCACGCTGGTCGGCGCATTTGCCAAGCTGTTAAGCGGTCTGGCACCGGTGGTCGACGAGGTCGACATGTTCGTCAATCACACCCCGCAAAGGCTCGCGGAAAAGAACCGTGCGGCCTTGAAGAGTCAGTGAACGAACCAGCCGTCCCGGCGTGTCAATCGCCAGGCAATGGCGCCAAGGCTCAGGCCACGCAGCAGGGTGAAGGCCAGAAACGTCAGCCATAGCGCGTGATTGCCGTGGCTGGAAGCCAGATAAGCCACCGGCGCGATGCCTGCTGCGCTGAACAGCATCGCGTTGCGCATTTCACGCGCACGGGTGGCACCGATGAACAGCCCGTCCAGCAGGTAACTCCAGACGGCCAGTAATGGCATCAGCGCCAGATATGGCAGGTAGGTCATGGCCGTTGCGCGAACCTCGGGAATATCGGTCTGCACGCTGACGAACCCATGCCCACCCACCAGAAACAACAGCGCAAATGCCACGCTGGCAATCAGTGACCAGCCTCCCGCGACCACCAGCGAGCGCCGCAGCGTATCCCGGTCACGCGCACCAATGGCATGGCCGCACAGAGCCTCGACTGCATGCGCCAGCCCGTCCAGTGCATGGGCAGTCAACAGCAGGCCGTTGAGCAACAATGCGTTGGCGGCAACCGTTGCGTCACCCAGACGAGCGCCCTGCACAGTGATCAGGAACATCACCGATTGCAGCGCCAGTGTGCGCAGAAAGATGTCTCGATTGACCGCCAGCAAGGGTCTCCAGTTACTCCACAGCCTCAGGGCTGACCAGACGATCTGCCCCGGCCAGGCGCGCAAGGTCTTGCGGGCCAGCAGCAGACCGAGCACTACGCCGGTCCACTCTGCCAGCACCGAGGCACGCGCCGAACCGACCACGCCCCAGTCCAGGCCGATGACGAACCACAGGTTGAGCGCGATATTGACCAGATTGGTGATGAGCAGAATGGCCAGTGGCGCTCTGGCGTTCTGCGCGCCGAGAAACCAGCCGACCAGCGCATAACTGGCCAGCGCCGCAGGCAGGCCAAACAGCCGGGTGTGGAAGAAATCCAGGGTCATTTGCTGCAGATCGGCAGACGGCTGCATCATCGCCAGCGCCAGATGGCTGAACGGCAAGGCGATCACACCCAGCAACAACGCCAGCCCGACGGCCAGCAACAGCCCCTGCAACAGGATCCGGCGCAGCGCAGCACTGTCATTGCGCCCTGCCGCCTGCGCGGCAAAACCGGTGGTGCCCATGCGTAGAAAACCCATGGCCCAGGCAAGGAAGGTGTAAAGCGTCGACCCGACCGCGACGGAACCCAACTGATGCGCGTGCGGCAGATGACCGATCACTGCGCTGTCGACCAGCGCTACCAGCGGAACGGAAATATTCGACAGAATCATCGGCGCAGCCAGCGCCCAGACACGACGATGGGTTGAGCGATGACGCCAATCGTTGAGCAACGTGGACATGAGAACTCCCGGCAAGGCGAGCATTGTAGCCAGAGCGCCAAGGCTTTGCTGTTCAGATGATGGTGGCCAGGTCATGAATGTGCAGCGCAGCGAACAGTTGTGACGCGGAGCGTCACTCAAGGCATTCCCACGCTGGTGAGCGTTAGGAACGATCGCCGCGCTCTGTGTCTTGCGCTGGCGTGCGAGGAATGCGAGGGGCTACCTGTTCAATCTGACAGTAATACTTGTCATCACGACTGTTATATAGTCGCACCCTCTCTACCGTTGCCGATGAGTGCCACCATGTTCAACAAAGGATTGTTTCTGGCTTGCGCGCTTGCGTTGCTGAGCGCCTGTGATTCCTCCTCTCAGGATAAGCCTGTGCCAGCCGCGGCACCCACGACTCAGGCAGCGGTTACCGATACAAAGCCCAAACCCGCAGTCGACCTCGCCGCGCTGAGCAAGCGCTACGCAGGACGCGAACTGACCGTCATCGACGTGTCGGAAATCCAGATCGACGGTGCAAGCGCCTTGTCGGTGAGCTTTTCCGTGCCGCTCGATCCGGAACAGAAGTTCGGCGAAAAACTTCATCTGGTGGACAGCAAGAACGGTAAGGTCGACGGTGCCTGGGAGCTGTCGGACAACCTCATGGAACTGCGCCTGCGCCACCTTGAGCCGCAGCGCAAACTGGTGCTGACCGTCGATGCCGGTCTGCAGGCCGTCAACAAGGCCACACTCGCAGCCGAATACATCAGCCGTCTGGAAACCCGTGACCTGCAAGCCACCGTCGGCTTCGCCAGCCGTGGCAGCCTGTTGCCGACGCGTCTGGCCGAGGGCCTGCCAGTCATCGCCCTGAACGTCGACAAGGTGGATGTCGAATTCTTCCGCGTCAAACCCGACTCGATGCCCAACTTCCTCGCCCAGTGGGACGGCGCGTCGAGCCTGTCCAGCTACAGCTCCGAAGAACTGCTGCCCATGGCCGAACTGGTCTACAGCGGCCGTTTCGACCTCAAGCCTGCGCGCAATACCCGTGAGACCCTGCTGCTGCCGATTGCCGGTATCAAACCCCTGCAACAGCCGGGTGTTTATCTGGCAGTCATGCGCGCTTCGGGGACCTACAGCTACTCGCAGCCGGCCACCCTGTTCACCCTCAGTGATATCGGCCTGTCGGTACACCGTTACAGCAACCGTCTGGACGTCTTCACTCAGGCGCTCGAGGGCGGCAAGGCGCTGAGCGATGTGAGCATCGACGTGTACGACGACAGCGGCAAGGTTGTCGCCCAGGGCAAGACCGACAGCGACGGCCACACTCAACTGCCGCTGCCAGCCAAGGCCGCGGTGGTGCTGGCGCACAAGGACGAACAGACCAGCATGCTGCGCCTGAACAGCTCGGCGCTGGACCTGGCCGAGTTCGACATCTCCGGCCCGCAGGCTCACCCGCTGCAATTCTTCATTTTCGGCCCGCGTGACCTGTATCGCCCCGGTGAAACCGTGCTGCTCAACGGCCTGCTGCGTGACAGCGACGGCAAGAACGTCAAGCCACAACCCATCACCGTCGAAGTGCGCCGCCCTGATGATCAGGTCAGCCGCAAATTCGTCTGGGAAGCCGACAGCAGCGGGTTCTACCAGTATCAATTGCAACTCGCCGACGAAGCGCCCACCGGTCGCTGGCAACTGGTGTTCGACCTGGGCGACGGCAAACCGCAGCTTTATGAATTCAAGGTTGAAGACTTCCTGCCCGAGCGCCTGGCTCTGGAACTCAAGGGCAGCGACACACCGGTTGCGCCTGCTGACAACCCCGAGTTCGATATCACTGGCCGCTACCTGTATGGCGCGCCCGCCTCGGGCAATACCCTGACCGGTCAGGTCTACGTGCGTCCGCTGCGCGAAGCCGTGCCGAAACTGCCGGGCTATCAGTTCGGTTCGATCACCGAAGAAGACCTCAAGCACGACCTGGAGCTGGAGCCCGTTACGCTCGACGCCGAAGGCCACTCGACGCTTGCCGTGCAGAGCGAATGGGCGCAAGCCAAATCGCCACTGCAACTGATTCTGCAAGCCAGCCTGCAAGAGTCCGGCGGGCGTCCGATCACCCGTCGTCTGGTGCAGCCGATCTGGCCTGCCGAGCACTTGCCCGGCGTGCGTGCGTTGTTCGGCAGCAGTACAGGCAGCGATGACTACGACGACGAAGCCGGCAAGGGCGAAGCGCAGACCAACGGCGACGGCCCGGCCGAATTTGAAATCGTGATGGCCGATGCCGCTGGCAACAAACTGGCCGCAGATAATGTAAAAGTCCGGTTGATTCGTGAGCGCCGTGACTACTACTGGAATTATTCGGCCAACGATGGCTGGAGCTACCACTTCAACGAGAAATTCCTCAACCTGAACGAGGAAACCCTCAACATCACCAAGGACTCAACGGCCAAAATCAGCTTCCCGGTCGAGTGGGGCCCTTACCGTGTCGAAGTGGAAGACCCGTCCACCGGTATGGTCAGCAGCCTGCGCTTCTGGGCGGGCTATCGTTGGCAGGACAACACCGATGGCGGCGCGGTCAGGCCGGATCAGGTCAAGCTGGCGCTGGACAAACCGGCCTACAACGACGGCGACACCGCCACTGTGACCGTCACGCCACCCGCTGCGGGCAAGGGCTATCTGCTGGTCGAGTCCAGCGAAGGCCCATTGTGGTGGAAGGAAATCGACGTGCCGGCCGAGGGCAAATCGTATGAAATCCCTCTGGACAAAAAATGGGCGCGCCACGATCTGTACGTCACCGCTCTGGTCATACGCCCCGGCGAGCGCAAGGCCAACGTCACACCGAAACGCGCAGTGGGAGTGCTGCACCTGCCGCTGGATCGTGCGCAACGCAAACTGGCGCTGACGGTCACCGCACCGGAGAAAATGCGCCCCAAACAGCCGCTTAAACTCAAGATTGTCGCCAAAAATGCCGATGGCAGCGTGCCAAGGCAGGTGCAAGTGCTGGTGTCGGCAGTGGACGTCGGCATTCTCAACATCACCCGCTACGCCACGCCCGACCCGTTTGCCAGCCTGTTTGGCCGCAAGCAGTATGGCGCGGACCAACTGGACATCTACGGCCAGTTGATCGAAGCCGGTCAGGGCCGTCTGGCCAGCATGGCGTTCGGTGGTGATGCGCTGGCCAAAGGCGGTAAGCGTCCGGACACCAGCGTGACCATCGTGGCACTGCAAAGCGCGCCGGTTACCCTGAACGACGCGGGTGAAGGCGAAGCGAGTGTTGACATTCCAGACTTCAACGGCGAACTGCGGGTCATGGCTCAGGCCTGGACCGACGACCGCTACGGCATGGCCGAGGCGAAAACCGTGGTGGCTGCGCCGATCATCGCCGAGCTGTCGACGCCGCGTTTTCTGGCCGGTGGCGACCAGACCAGCGTCGCGCTGGACATCTCCAACCTGTCGGGCAAAGCACAGAAACTGGACGTGAAGATCAGCGCTGAAGGCCAGTTGAGCATTCCTGGCGGCGATCAGAGCAAACCCTTGCAACTCAAAGAGGGGCAGCGCGTCACCCTTAAAGTGCCGGTACTGGCGCAGGGTGGACTGGGTCAGGGCAAAATCAAAGTGCTGGTCGAAGGTCTGGACCTGCCCGGTGAAACCCTGCCCGCCTTCACTCGCGAGTGGAGCATCGGTGTGCGCCCTGCCTACCCGGCGATGCTCAGGCATTATCGCGCCACTCTCAACGAGCAAAGCTGGAGCCTGCCGGACGGTGCACTTGAAGCCTTCGAGCCTGCCGGTCGCGAAGCCATGCTGTCGCTGTCGAGCCGTCCGCCGCTGAACATTGGTGAACAGATTCGGGCACTGAAGGCCTACCCTTACGGTTGCCTGGAGCAGACCGCCAGCGGCCTGTATCCATCGCTGTATGCCGACGCGGCGACCCTCAAGCGTCTGGGCCTGAGCGGCGAACCGGATGCCGAACGCAAGCGCAAGGTCGAGATCGGCATCGAGCGCCTGCTGGGCATGCAACGTTACAACGGCAGCTTTGGCCTTTGGGGCTCGGACAGCGACGAGGAATACTGGCTGACCGCCTATGTCACCGACTTCCTGCTGCGCGCCCGCGATCAGGGCTTTGCCGTGCCGCCGGATGCGCTGAAGAAAGCCAGTGAACGCCTGTTGCGTTATCTGCAGGATGCCGGCCAGATTCAGGTCAATTACAGCCAGAACGCCGAACATACGCGCTTCGCCGTGCAAGCCTATGCGGGGCTGGTGCTGTCACGCAGCCAACAGGCTCCGCTAGCGGCCTTGCGCAGCCTGTTCGACCGACGCAGTGACGCCCGCTCCGGGCTGCCGCTGGTGCAACTGGCGGTTGCGCTGGAGAAGATGGGCGACAAACCGCGTGCCGATCTGGCCCTGAGCGCAGGCCTGGCAGTCAGCCGCAAAAATGAATGGCTGGCCGACTACGGCAGCTCGCTGCGTGATCAGGCACTGATTCTGGCCTTGCTGGAAGAAAATGATCTCGCCAGGGAAAGGCGTGACGAGCGCCTGTTTGCCTTGGCCGATGAAGTGGCCGCCAATCGCTACCTGTCCACTCAGGAAAGCAACTCGCTGTTCCTTGCCGGTCGTAACCTGCTGGGTAAGGCGGAGAAGGACTGGACCGCCAGCCTCGCCAGCGGCACTCAAACCCGCGAGCTGAGCAACAAACAGCCGGGCCTCAAGCTGGACGGTGCACTGCTGGCTTCGCCGCTTTCAGTACACAATCAAGGTAGCGAGCCGCTCTATCAGCAACTGACCGTCTCCGGTTATCCAACCCAGGCGCCTGCGGCCGGTGGCGAAAATCTGAGTATTCGTCGCGAATACCTGAGCCTGAGCGGCGCGCCACTGAACGTCGGCGCCTTGAAAACCGGGCAACTGGTGCTGGTGCATCTGGAGATTGGTGCCAAACAGCGCGTACCGGATGCGTTGGTGGTGGACCTGCTGCCTGCGGGCCTGGAACTGGAAAACCAGAACCTGGCGCAAAGCTCGGCAAGCCTGGAAGACGCCAGTGAAGAAGTGAAGACGATCCGCGAATCGATGGAAAACGCCGGGATCAAGCATCAGGAATACCGCGGTGATCGTTACGTGGCGGCGCTGGATATCGACGGCAGCAGCACCGTGCACCTGCTCTACCTGGCCCGGGCAGTCACGCCGGGTACGTACCGCGTGCCGCCGCCGCAGGTCGAATCCATGTACCGCCCGAACTGGCAAGCCCTGGGCGAAGCGCCAGCGCAGATGGTGGTGAAGGGAAAATGATCGCCAATTGATTGGAATGCATGACAGTGGAAGCAAGCTTGCTCACAAAGGGGCCGACGCACCACAGATCCAGTAGGAGCGACCGGGGCGGCGATCCGCATTGTTCGCGAAAGGACCGGTACAGGCTTCGGAAACAGCGTGCCCGAACCATCGTCTTCGCGAGCAAGCTCGCTCCCACAAAGGCCTCACTGCATCGACAGCAATGGTGGTTCTTCGGTGTATCTACGTGGGAGCGAGCTTGCTCGCGAAGGCGTCGCCCCGTTCACCCACAATGGCGGCAGGCTAGCCTTCAACGCATCAATGAATGATCCAGCTCAGCAACCAGAGGCCCAGCGCCAGCCAGATGATCCCGAGGATGATCGAGGCGCGCATGAATGCCCGGACAGCCGAGTAAAGCAGCATCAGGCCGATGATCAGTGCGACGATGCTGATCAGTGAAGTGTCCATGCCCAGCGTGCGTGACAGGCCATCGACAAAATTTCCTCCAGCATGGGTAAACCCGTTGAACAACCACGCCAGACCGTCGACGAAGAAGCGAATCACCGCGCCGATGGCCTGCCCGAGCCATTCAAAAAAGCCTTCTACCTGCATATGTACGTCCTGATTGGGGTCGTGAAGAAAATGATCTGTCCGCTTTGGCCGTCGCAAGGCGTGTCAGGTTCCGTGGATAATAAAGGCTCTTTGCGTTGAAACCTGAATTTCTTCTGCGTCTGCGGCAAAAACTCAAGTGGCTGGCAGGCGCGATCATGCTGCTGATCGCCCTGCTTTGGCTGGCGGATCGCCTGTGGCCGTTGCCACTGCCCAAAGACGATCTGGCCCGCGTCGTGCTGGCCGAGGACGGCACACCGCTGTGGCGCTTTGCCGATGCCAATGGCGTGTGGCGCTATCCGGTCAGCAACGAGCAGGTTTCGCCTTATTACCTTGAAGCACTGCTGACCTACGAAGACCGCTGGTTCTACAGCCATCCTGGCGTAAACCCGCTGGCGCTGGTACGTGCTACCTGGCAAAACCTCAGTGGCGCGCGCGTGGTATCCGGTGGCAGTACGCTGTCAATGCAGGTGGCGCGGCTGCTCGATCCGCATTCGCGTACGTTATCCGGAAAGTTTCGCCAGCTGTGGCGCACCTTGCAGCTTGAGTGGCACCTGTCCAAGGATGAAATCCTCAGCCTGTACCTCAATCGCGCACCATTCGGCGGCACGTTGCAAGGGGTGGCGGCCGCCAGCTGGGCGTATCTGGGCAAATCCCCACACAATCTGACTCGCGCAGAGGCTGCATTGCTGGCGGTGCTGCCACAGGCACCCAGCCGCCTGCGTCCGGACCGTCATCCACAACGGGCGCAAGCTGCCCGCGACAAGGTCCTGAGGCGTCTCGCCGAGTTTCAGGTATGGCCGCAAACCAGTGTGGACGAGGCTCTGGAAGAGCCGTTATGGCTGGCACCGCGACAGGAACCCAGCCTTGCGCCGCTGCTGGCCCGACGCCTTAATCGCCCCAACAGCCCGCCGCTGATCCGCACCACGCTGGATGCCTCACTGCAACGGCGCATGGAAGACCTGCTGATGGGCTGGCGCGCGCGCCTTCCGAAACGGACCTCGGCAGCGATTCTGGTAGTCGAGGCAGAAAACATGGCCGTGCGCGCTTATGTGGGTTCTGTGGACATCAACGACGCCAAACGTTTCGGGCATGTGGACATGGTGACAGCGCTGCGTTCGCCCGGCTCCACCCTCAAGCCATTCCTGTACGGCATGGCAATGGATGCCGGGCTGATCCACTCCGAATCACTGATGCAGGACGTCCCGCGTCGCTACGGCGACTACCGGCCGGGCAACTTTTCGACCGGCTTCGGCGGGCCGGTCGCGGCCAGTTCGGCGCTGTCGATGTCGCTCAACCTGCCTGCCGTACAGTTACTGGAGGTCTATGGACCGAAACGCTTCGCCGCCGAACTGCGCAATGGCGGCGTACCGCTGACCCTGCCGCCGCTGGCCGAGCCGAATCTGGCGCTGATTCTGGGAGGTGCGGGCAGTCGGCTGGAGGATTTGGTGACGGGATACAGCGCCTTCGCTCGTGGCGGGCGAAGCGCCGATGTTCGATTGCAACCGCAGGACCGATTGCGCGAACGGCGGATGATGTCGCCAGGGGCCGCGTGGATCATCCGGCGCATCCTCAGCGGCCAGTCGCGTCCGGACATAGACCCGCGCGCCGAGCTGGTGCAGCGCCCGCAACTGGCCTGGAAGACCGGCACCAGCTATGGCTTCCGCGATGCCTGGGCGATTGGCGTGGGGCCGCGTTTTCTGGTCGGGGTATGGATCGGTCGCCCGGACGGCACACCGGTGCCGGGGCAGTTCGGGCTGGCGTCGGCAGCGCCACTGATGCTTCAGGTTCATGATGTGCTGGTCAATCGCGACAGCCAGCGCGGGATCGCTGCGCCGGTGCAACCGGTGCCGCTGAATGTCGGCATGGCAGCGATCTGCTGGCCGCTGGGGCAACCGATGAGCAAAAGCGACCCGAACTGCCGTCGACAGCGCTTCGCCTGGACACTGGACGGCACCACGCCGCCAACCTTGCAGGCGGCCGATCAACCGCTCGGCCTGGGCTTGCAGGAACGTGTCTGGATCAACGCCAAGGGGTTACGCGTGGCTGCCGGTTGCCCGGACGTTCAAGCGCAGGACATCGCGCTTTGGCCTGCCCCTCTGGAACCCTGGCTGCCCAGGGCCGAACGACGCGAAGCCCGCCTGCCACCCGCCGACCCGGACTGTCCACCACAGAACCTCAACCAGGCACCGCCGCTTAGCATCGTCGGCGTGCGCGAAGGCGACAACCTGCGCCTGCCAGCGAGCAGCCGTCAGGCGCTGCGCCTCAGACTCTCGGCCCTGGGCGGCAGCGGACATCGCTGGTGGTTCATTGACGGCGCGCCACTGGCAGACACCGACACCCGGCAAGACTTCACCCCGACCCTGAGCAAGCCGGGCCGTTATCAATTAAGCGTACTGGACGAAAGCGGCCAGACCGCGAGGGTTGAATTCAGCGTGGTGGAGTGAAGGTTACGAAAACGCTGTGGTCACTGAACCTGAAAGATTTTCGGCTCGGGGAACAGGTTGTTGAGCGTTTCCAGCAGACGAACGTGGTAGATAGGTTTGCGGAACAAGTCCAGTACATGCAGGCGCAACAGGTCGCTGACGTCGTCCATGTCGGCGTGCCCAGAGGTCACGATGACAGGCAGGTGCTGACGCGACGTGTGCTCGCGCAGGTGGCGGATCAACTGGATACCGCTTTCCTCCGGCATCCGCAGATCGGTAATCACCAGCGCGATATCCGGATGGGCTGTCAGCTGGTGCAGGGCCATTTTCACGGACGACGCCGTGAAACAGCAGAACCCCTCGCCTTCGAGCAGTTCTGCAAGCTCCTCGTTCGCGTCCTCTTCGTCATCAACCAACAGCAGCTGTTGGCGGGTAGGATGGACAGCCATTTTGACACCTTTAAACGTGAATAAATGCGATCAGGATATCCAGATTACTCCTGTTAAAAAAGGCTATCTACTGACATATCTCCATCTGTGCTCAACTCACAACGCATTCTGAATAGTTGTAAACATTGTAGTGATCTTGGCGTTTATCGTGGGAACAAAAGCGATGATAGCCACTGCAACCATCGCTGCGATCAAGGCGTACTCTATACCCGAAGCGGCTTCACGGTCTTTGATAAAGGATTTAACCCGGATATAGGTACCTACGTATAGCCGTGTAAGGGACATCTCAT
Source organism: Pseudomonas syringae group sp. J254-4 (assembly GCF_032586855.1). Taxonomy (NCBI): domain Bacteria; kingdom Pseudomonadati; phylum Pseudomonadota; class Gammaproteobacteria; order Pseudomonadales; family Pseudomonadaceae; genus Pseudomonas; species Pseudomonas syringae group sp. J254-4. Next base: position 113,286 of record NZ_JAWHOO010000006.1, read on the forward strand.
TTCTCCTTGTGCCTTCTAGGCGCGAACATGCGTGTCACATGCGAAACTGTCTGCCTGCACAGCATTGTCTCCAATCCGTAAACCCACAATCTCAATAAAGCATTAACCGGAAAGTTATAAGACTGGCCATCCCCTGCGTCTGGCGTGGTCAAACGCTATGTTGTTCACGCAACAGCATTTTTATACCAAAGCACAATGGCATTCTGAGTGTCTTGAGCTAACGTCACATAACGGACGGGAACGTCGTCCGCCGCGCCACATTGCGAAGTTGTCGCACCGGTTTGAAGTTGTCCTGCAATGACAAAGGGAACGTTGCCATGAGCAGTCGCATTACCATGGTGCTTGCTGTCTTGTTTTTGCTGGGGGCGTTGATTGCCGGTTATCTGGGAATCGCCGTCAGCAAACCGGCCGAAGCACCTGCAGTTGTCACGCCACCCACGGTGCCTGACGCCACCGAAATATCGCCCCAAACGCCCCCGACTCCGCCCGTCGAGGATGCGCTGCGCCACAACGTAGTGGTTTTGGCCCGGGACGTACCGGCCTATACCCCCATCACGGCTGAAGACCTGACCGTAGAGCGCCTCAAGGTCGCTCCGCCTGGAAGTTTCGAGCACATCGACAAACTGGTGGGCCGCAGCACTTGGCGAACACTGACGGCCGGAACCTGGCTTAGCGAGAACAGTTTTGAAGCAGGCGGCACACTGGCGCGGATGATTCGCCCTCATGAACGAGCGCTGGCGTTGCAGGTTGACGAGGTGATTGGCGCATCCGGGCAGCTCAGCCCAGGCGACTATGTGGATGTGCTGCTTTACCTGCCCGAGGACACCAGCAACCTGAATCGCTCCAGCCAGGTGGTCGTACCCGCCCTGCGAGTTCTCGGGGTTGGCGGGCTGCTCGGCCCGGATCGCAACGGCAAGCCGGTGCAGGACATCAACGCTGACGAACGCCTTAAACAGGAACAGCTGCGGATCAACGCGCGAACCGTCACCGTCGCGGTACCGGAAGCCTTGCTGGCACGGCTGATGCTGGCGTCGCAAACCGGTGTCCTGCGTCTGGCCGTGCGCAGCGCCGACGAGGGCAACCTTCAGAATTACTGGGCGAGCGAAGCCGGTAGCCGTGATGCCGCCGAACGACTGGACTCTGCCAACCGCCAACTGGTCAGCTTCAGACAATTGAGCCTGGGCCCGGCCAACTCGCCGACACAGGGCGCAGCCACTCGCACGCCTCGCGCAGTCGAGGTCATACGCGGTAACCAGATCACGCAACAAACTCCCTGATTGAGCAAGGATTGCATTTGATGAGCTGTTGTTCCGTGCCAGTAACAAAACCCCGGCTGCTGGCGTTAGCCTTGGCGGCGCTGTCTGCACAATCAGCCTGGGCCGCTTCCGGCAGTTGTGCAGGACTTGCTGCAATGCCAGCGGCGGTGGAAATCGATCAAGGCATTCAGCAGGAAGTGCGCTCACCTGTGGCCATCACCCGCATTGCCGTCGGCGACCCGAAAATCGCCGATGTGCATGTCAACGGCACCGATGGTTTTCTGTTGACGGGCGTTGCGCAGGGCACCACCAGCCTGATGGTCTGGACCGCCTGCGCCACCGCTCCGCGCCAGAGCATGGTGTTCGTGCGCGGTCGGGCCACGGCGTCGATGGTAGAGACCGTCCCTGCGCCATCTGCTGATGCCGAGTTACCCAGCCAGGTGCAGACCGACATCCGCTTTATCGAAGTCAGCCGCACCAAACTCAAGGAGGCCAGTACCTCGATATTCGGCAAGGGCTCGAACAACTTTCTGTTCGGCGCGCCTGGCACGGTTCCCGGCGTCAACGTCACCCCCGGTACGGTGAGTGGCACAAGGCCGAGCATTCCGCTGAACAACAGCAATTTCAATATTGTCTGGGGCGGTGGCAGCAGCAAGGTGCTGGGCATGCTCAATGCCATGGAAAACAGCGGCTACGCCTACACCCTGGCACGACCCAGCCTTGTTGCGCTCAATGGGCAAAGTGCAAGCTTTCTGGCCGGTGGAGAATTCCCGGTGCCTGTGCCCAATGGCGAGGGCAATGGTATTTCCATCGAGTACAAGGAGTTTGGCGTACGCCTGACCCTGACGCCGACAGTAGTGGGCCGTGATCGAATCCTGCTAAAAGTTGCCCCCGAAGTCAGCGAACTGGATTTCTCTGCCGGTATCACCATCGCCGGCACAAACGTGCCGGCGCTTAACATACGGCGTACCGACACCAGTATCGCGCTTGCCGACGGAGAAAGCTTTGTGGTCAGTGGGCTGATCAGCTCCAGTAACGTCGGTTCCGTAGGCAAGTTTCCCGGTCTGGGTGACATCCCCATTCTCGGCGCGTTTTTCCGCAATTCGCAAATCCAGCGCGATGAACGCGAACTGCTGATGATCGTCACCCCGCACCTGGTTCAACCACTGGCCGCCAACGCGCAATTGCCCTCGCTGCCGGGTGAGGGGCTGCGCACCTACGATCCAAGCTTTCCGCGCCTGTATTTTCTGGAAAACGGCGACTTTGACCGTCGCGACGGGTTATCCAAATGAGCCAGAGCCTGAGCCAGACCTTCCTGGCAATCACCCGTAACAACACTGATCTGGAATGGCTGCAGAGTGCCCTTGGCTCACTGGGCCAGGTGGTCAGCGCAGGCACCGGCAGCCTCGACGATCTGCTCGCGCTGGTGGACGTGACCTTTGCCAGCGTGGTGTTCGTCGGGCTGGACCGTGAGCATCTGATGACCCAGAGCGCCCTGATCGAGAGTGCGCTGGAGGCCAAGCCGATGCTGGCCATCGTTGCGCTCGGCGATGGTATGGATAACCAGCTGGTGCTCAATGCCATGCGTGCCGGGGCGCGGGATTTCGTCGCCTATGGCTCTCGCTCCAGTGAGGTCGCCGGCCTGGTCAGACGCTTGAGCAAGCGCCTGCCTGCCGTGACACCCAACCCGAACATGAGCGGCCTGTCAGTGCTGTATGGCGCGCAAGGCGATGACGACGGAGCCTTGATCGCGACGCACCTGGCGATGGTGGTGCACAAGACCGGGCAACGCACGCTGCTGCTGGACCTCGGCCTGCCGCGCGGCGACAGCCTGCTGATGCTCGGCCTTGAATCCACATTCAGCTTTGGCGATGCCCTGCGCCACTTGCGCAGGCTCGATGCAACGCTGATCGACAGTGCGTTCACCACCAGTGAAAGCGGTCTGCGCATTCTGGCGTACAGCGAAGCCGACGATCATCTGGAGCAGTCCAGCGCAGCGGAGCTTTATATGCTGCTCAGCGCCCTGCGCCAGCATTTTCAGCATGTGGTCGTGAACCTCGTGGGCCAGCCGGACAGCGAGGCGTTGCGCTCGCTGGTCAGCCATTGCGATCAGTTGCTGTGGTACGCCGACCAGAGCGTACTGGGCTGTCGACGCAACCTGACGGTGCTTAATAACTGGCGTGAGAAAGGCATGAGAATGCAACACGCCAGCCTGCTGATTGATCGCTATCAGCGCTCGGTCGCACCCAATTCGGAAACCGTGGCCAAGACCTTCGGCCTGCCGGTGCAGGCCGTATTGCCGCTGGCACCAGAGCTGCGCCTCAACGCCAAAAACCAGGGAGTGACGCTGTTCGAGCTGGCCTCACGCGACGCGTTGTGTTCCGGGCTGCGTCGGCTTGGCGAGCATCTGGCACGCAATGCCGAGGCTCACGATAAACCCGATCAGGGCTGGCTCGCTCGACTGTGGGGGAACAGGTAATGGCGGAAAAACTGTTTGGCATCTCGTCGCGTGGCAGCGGGCAGGCCGATGACGGCCAAGGCCTGAAACTGGTGCTGCACCGTTACATCATCGATGGCATCGAAGAAAGCGGCAAAAACCTGCTCGAAGGCTCACGACCGGCGCTGGCGCAATTTGTCATCGACAAGGTGGCCGAATACGTCGCGCGATTGCGGCTGGCTATTTCGCGCTACGAAATGGAGCGACTGGCCGAAGAGCTGGTCGATGAGCTGACCGGTTTCGGCCCGCTTGAAGTGTTGCTGCGCGACACGTCGGTCACGGAAATTCTGGTCAACGGGCCGGGCAAGGTGTTTGTCGAACGCGATGGCGTGCTGCACCACACCGACCTGCGCTTTATCGACTCACACCACGTCGAGCGCGTGATGCAGCGCATCCTCGCGCCACTCGGGCGGCGCCTGGATGAATCTTCGCCCATGGTCGATGCGCGCCTGCCCGACGGCAGCCGGGTCAATGCCATCATCCCGCCGATTGCGCTGGACGGCCCTTGCCTGTCGATCCGGAAATTTCGCAAGGACATGCTCAAGAGCGCAGATCTGGTGGCCATGCAAACCATTGATCAATCCATTTTCGAGTTTTTTCAGGAAGCGGTCGGCAAGCGCTGCAACATCCTCGTCAGCGGCGGTACCGGCACAGGCAAGACCACCATGCTCAACGTTCTGAGCCAGTTGATCGACAGCAACCAGCGCCTGGTCACTATCGAGGACGTTGCCGAGCTGCAGCTCAGCCACCCGCACGTGGTGCGTCTGGAAACCCGCCCGCCCAACGCCGAAGGGCATGGCGAGGTGCGCGCCAGCGACCTGATCCGCAACTCGCTGCGGATGCGCCCGGACCGCATCATCCTTGGCGAGATCCGTGGTGTTGAAGTGCTCGACGTATTGACGGCAATGAACACCGGCCACGACGGTTCCATGAGTACGGTTCACGCCAACAATGCTCAGGATGCTCTGCTGCGCCTGGAAACACTGGTTGGCCTGACCGGGCGACTGATCCCGGAAAAGACCCTGCGCCAGATGGTCTGCGCAGCGCTGGATGTGATTATCCAGCTGGCACGCCTGCCTGATGGTCGACGCTGTGTCAGCGAAGTGGTGGAAGTGGTCGGCATACGCGATGACATCTATGTAACCAATACATTGTTCCGCCTTGATCGCCGCACCGGAGTCGGCTTCATGCGCGAAGCTGCACACGCCGCAGGCGATAAGCTGCGGCCAGGCTACTGACGTGCTCAGGGAGGCGGCGTAATGAATGCATCACTGGTACTCGGCCTGATCTCCTTGCTGCTGCTGACTGCGTCCATTCGCATGTTCTACCTCGCGCTCAATCAGGGTGCCAGTGAACGGGTCAGGCAGCGTCTGACCGCCGGACAGGTTCAGCCAGTGGTCGAAAAGGCTGGATGGACCTACCTGGATCGGGCCTTTTTGCGGGCAGGGCTGGGTCAACCGACCGAGCGCATGGGCCTGGCATTGTCGCTCTATGCCTTGTTGATTCTGATCGGCTACGGACTGGGCGGCGGCATCGGCGCGGTCTGCGTGCTGCTGGCGGTGCCACTGACGCTACGCCTATTCGTGTCGTGGCGCTATGAGGTTCGTGTGCGCCGCATGATCCAGCAATTGCCGCAACTGCTCGACCACACCGTACGCAGCCTTAAATCAGGCAGAACCCTGGCCGACGCGGTGCTGCACGGCATCGAAGCAACGGATCAGCCACTCAAGGACGGCATGAGCCGTATCGAGCGTAACGTACAACTGGGCGTCAGCCTGCCGGATGCCGCGAGGGATTTCGCCGAGCTGTATGAGCGCGACGAGTTTCATCTGTTTGCCCTTGGCTTGCGGGTCAATCATCGATATGGCGGCAATGCCAGCGAGCTGATGGAAAACCTGATCAAGCTGATTCGTGACCGGGAACAGGCCGGTCGCCAATTGCGCGCAATGACCGGTGAAACCCGCATGACAGCGCTAGTGCTGGCGCTGCTGCCAGTCGGCATGGCCGGTTACTTTCTGACCGTGAACCCCAGCTATCTGTTGCATATGTGGAACGATGACAGCGGAAAGATCCTATTGAGCATGGCCTTCGTTCTACAGGCAACAGGGTGTGTGGTGCTGTGGCGCATGCTGAGGAGCATTTGAGATGGAATTGTTACTCGCTGCCTTGATGCTCGCCGCTGCCGCATTTCTGCTGCTGTCCGGCATGGCTCGGCAACGCCGCAACGAACGTTTGGTGGCAAGACGATTGAGGGGCCAGGTGATTCGCGAAAGCCGCATCGGCAGCCTGTTGCGGTTGCTCGGCGATACCCGCGTTGGCCAGCGCAGCATCAGCCTGGACTCGGAAACCCAGATGTTGCTCAATCGAATCGGCTGGCGGCGCGCCAGCAAACGCTCATTGTTTGCCGCGTGCCAGGTCGGCGTTCCGCTCGGCATGATGGTCGTGGTCATTGTGGCCCAACTGCTGCTTTTCAAAGGCGTCGAGCAGCCGCTCATAGCACCGGTATTTGCCTTGGGAATCGGTTATCTGCTGCCCAAACGGATTCTTGCGGCCGTCGCTCAGCGCCGCCAGAAACAAGTGGTGGTGGAAATTTCTACGTTTATCCCGTTGCTGCGCATCCTGTTCGAGTCCGGCATGGCAGTCGAGCAAGCGCTGCGCGTGCTGAGTATTGAGGGTAAAGACCTGCTGCCGGTGCTGTCCGAGGAAATTCGCGTGGTGCTGATACGGGTCGACTCTGGCCTGGAACTGGGCGAAGAACTGCGAAAAACCGCGGCCTTGCTGGCCGTCGATGAATTGAGTGACACGTGCGTGATCCTCAATCAGTTGATTCATCAGGGCGGCGGTGCCCTGAAGTCTCTGCTCACGCTCAAGCAACTGATTGACGACCGACGCCTGACCCGCCTGCAGGAATATATTTCCAAACTGTCGGCAAAAATGTCGGTGGTCATGATGGTTTTTCTGTTTCCGGCCCTGCTGATCGTACTGGCGGGGCCCGGGTTTATCGCCATAAGCCGCGCACTGGGCAGTTAAGCTCCAGTGCTAACAATGCACGAAAGGACGCATTGCAATGAAATCAGTGATCGCTCTAATCGGGCTGCTGTTACTGAACGGATGTACCAGTGACGGTCGCACGCTCTGGACGCAGGCCACGGCTCAGCCCGGCCAGTGCCCCAAACTGACATCGGATCAGGAGTTCTCCCTGAACCTGGCTCAGAACATGGCAGATGAGGGCCGCCTGCACGCCAGCCTCGCCAATCTGGAGAGCCTGCCGGACAGCCTTGGTGAGGTTCGCCTGCGCAAGGCGCGGGTATTGCGGCTGTTGGGCAGCAACGAAGCCGAGCCGCTGTATCGCAGCCTGCTGGGCACCTGTCTGGCAGCCGAGGGTGAGCATGGGCTGGGACAACTGGCTGCGGCGCGTGGCGACAACGTGCTGGCCCAGCAACATCTGCTCATGGCCAGCAAACTGCAACCGACTGACGAAAAAATCCGCAACGACCTGGGCGTTGTCTATCTCAACCAGTTGAAACTGGAGCAGGCGCGCTTCCAGTTTCTGACCGCCATGGAGCTCAAACAGTCCGATCCGCTGGCGGCAATCAATCTGGCCACCTTGCTGATCTACCAGAACAAATGGACGCAAGCCGCCGAACTGGCCTCCCGCGCCGGTTTGACACCCGAGCAGATCACCGAGGCCCAGGCGCGAGCCGAAAAAATCGGAAAAACCCGGGCCACACCACTCGCGTCCGCCAGTACAACAGGAGCACAACCATGAAAGGCGCACTGGTCGGCAGCATTTTCACCCTGTTTATCGTCAGCAGCGCCTGGGCTGCGAGCGACGAGCAATCACCTTACGCGCAGAAACAGACTGAAACCTGGCTGCAACTGCAAGCCAGCGGCAAGGCTGCATCGCCGACGCCACAAATCAATACCGCCGCCGAGCGTGACCTGAGCCTGCAACGCTGGCTGGAAACCTATAAGTACAAAATCCCCGAGTACTACGAACAGGAGGCTGGCGGCAAGTTTTCAGCGGGTAGAAAATAGCCTCGCGGGGCGGTTCTGTTACCTGAATGACACCACACCTTACAAACCTCCTGTCAGCAGGCCGCGAAACACTCCGCTATCATGCGCGGACTTTCGAGATTCGAGACTGCCATGCGCCGTTTGTTATGCCTGATGTTATTGATCCTGGCCCTGCCCGCCTCCGGTGCCGGTCTACTGGACAGCCGCCCGTCGTCAACCCTGGGCGGCGGCTCGCTGGATAACAGCAAGGATTTCCTGCCAGTGCGTCAGGCTTTTCAGCTGAGCCTGATCGAAACCACACCAGAATCGATCAAGCTGAGGCTGGTCGCCACCGATGGCTATTATCTGTATCGCCATCGTTTCCAGTTTCGCACCGAGCCTGCTGATATCGGCCTGGGCGAAGCGCAACTGCCCAAGGGCGAACAGAAACACGACGAATACTTTGGCGATGTCGAGGTCTATCACGGCATTCTCGACATCGACCTGCCACGCAAACCCGGTGAACAACGCCCCTTCACGCTCGCTGTCACCTATCAGGGCTGCGCCGACAAGGGCCTGTGCTATCCGCCTGAAACCGAGCGTTTGAACATTGGCGATGTGGCCGCCAGCCCGGCCGCCTCGGCATCCGCCACTACAGCAGCCACCGCAGCCGCCTGGAGCTGGAAAGAACTGGCGCTGTTTTTCCTCGCAGGCGTAGGCCTGACCTTCACCCCCTGTGTACTGCCCATGCTGCCGATTCTGTCCGGGGTGGTGCTACGCGGCAAGGTTGGCGGCCTGCGCGGCCTGAGCCTGTCACTGGCTTACGTACTGCCGATGGCGGCCTGTTTTGCCTTGCTTGGCGCGCTGATGGGTATGTTTGGCGCGAGTCTGAATCTGCAGGCACGCCTGCAATCGGCCTGGGTGCTGGTGCCGTTTTCGGCGTTTTTCGTGATCTTTGCCATCGCCATGTTTGGCGCTTTCGAGCTGCGTCTGCCGCAGTCGATCAGCTCTCGTCTGGACCGTATCGCTGGCAAGACCGAAGGCGGATCACTCTGGGGCGCAGCAGTGCTGGGCATGGTTTCCAGCCTGCTGGTCTCCCCCTGTGTTTCCGCACCGCTGGCCGGTGCGTTGCTGTACATCAGCGCCAGCGGCGATGCTGTTGGTGGCGGGTTGAAACTGTTCGCGCTGGGCCTGGGCATGGGCGCGCCATTGCTGTTGATAGCCACCGGTGGTGCTGCATGGCTGCCGAAAAGCGGGCCTTGGCTGGTCACGGTGAAAAATGCAATCGGTGTGCTGCTGCTGGCACTGGCCATCGGCTTGCTGAGCCGCGTCCTGCCGGGGCAGATCACCTTGCTGCTGGTCGGCCTGCTGTCTGCGGGCGTTGCGCTGTTTCTCGGCGCACTGGAGCTCACTGAAAAGACCACTCGGCAAAAGCTCGCTCAACTGCTGGGGCTGGCGCTGTTGGTTTACGCGCTGGCCTGCTGGTATGGCGCGCTGTCCGGGCAAACCGACCCGATGCGTCCGCTGGGCCGCGAATACGCCACGGCAAACAGCCCGGCAGTCGCATCAACCTCGAACCAGTGGCAGACGATCACCACCTCGGCCGAACTGGACCGTGTGATGCAGGAAGCGCAAAGCGCAGGCAAACCGCTGTTGCTCGACTGGTACGCCGACTGGTGCATCAGTTGCAAGGTCATCGAGCACGAAGTTCTCCCCGATCCCGGAGTCGTTGCCGGGTTATCGGGTTACAGTCTGGTTCGCTTCGACATGACCGACAGCAACGCAGAGCAACGTGCCCTGCTCGACCGCTACAAGCTGTTCGGTCCTCCCGCGCTGCTGTTTTTCGCAAAAAACGGCGAAGAGCTGCAAAATGTGCGAGTCGTCGGCGAAATCGACGCCACGGGCCTGATTGAACGCTTGAATAGGGCAAATGACCAAAACTAAACGGTGAGTCACAAACTTTGCGCGAATATCGCTCATCGTGCTGGCTACTGTTGTTAACTGGACAGTCCATTGCCCTTCCGGCATAGTCGCCGGGCGTAAACCGCTCGCAGACAATAAAAGGAACACGCAATGGCGACTATCCTGGTCCTTCACGGGCCCAACCTGAACCTGCTGGGCACTCGGGAACCCGGGGTCTACGGCACCATCACCCTGCCCCAGATCAATCAGGACCTGGAGCAACGCGCGCGCGATGCCGGTCACCATCTGATGTACCTGCAAAGCAATGCCGAGTATGAACTGATCGACCGTATTCACGCCGCACGCGGTGAGGGTGTGGACTTTATTTTGATCAATCCGGCCGCTTTTACGCACACAAGCGTTGCAATACGTGACGCGCTGATGGGAGTGAGCATCCCATTCATCGAAGTGCATTTATCAAACGTGCACAAACGCGAACCTTTCCGCCATCACTCCTACTTTTCAGATGTCGCTGTAGGAGTGATCTGCGGCCTGGGAGCCAGCGGATACCGCCTGGCCCTGGAAGCCGCCCTGGAACAACTGGCCGCCAGTGCCAAGCCATGACGAGTCCAGCCTGAAGCTGACCACATCGCTTGAAACGGCCGACAAATTGCCCTTACAGAACCTTGGGAGTTGATTAATGGATATTCGCAAAGTCAAGAAGCTGATCGAATTGCTGGAAGAGTCCGGTATCGACGAGCTGGAAATTCGTGAAGGCGAAGAGTCCGTACGGATCAGCCGTCACAGCAAGACTCCAGCGCAGCCTTACTACGCGCCAGCCCCGGTTGCTGCGCCTGTCGCCGCACCGGCTCCAGCAGCCGCTCCGGCCGCAGCAGAAGCACCATCGGCTCCGAAACTGAACGGCTTTGTGGTCAAGTCGCCAATGGTCGGTACGTTCTACCGCACCCCGGCACCTACTTCGCCTGCATTCGTCGAAGTGGGTCAGACCGTCAAGAAAGGCGACACCATCTGCATCGTTGAAGCGATGAAAATGATGAACCACATCCAGGCAGAAGCCAGCGGCGTGATCGAATCCATCCTGGTAGAAAACGGTCAGCCGGTTGAGTTTGACCAGCCGCTGTTCACAATCGTTTGACCCGGGGAGAGCCTGCGATGTTGGAAAAAGTTCTAATCGCCAACCGCGGCGAAATTGCCTTGCGCATCTTGCGTGCCTGTAAAGAACTGGGCATCAAGACCGTCGCTGTACACTCCACGGCAGATCGCGAGTTGATGCACCTGGGCCTGGCAGACGAAACCGTCTGCATTGGTCCGGCACCAGCCAATCTGTCCTACCTGAACATTCCGGCGATCATCTCGGCTGCCGAAGTGACCGGCGCCACGGCGATCCACCCTGGCTACGGCTTCCTCGCTGAAAACGCCGATTTCGCCGAACAGGTCGAAAAATCGGGCTTTGCCTTCATCGGCCCGAAAGCAGACACCATCCGCCTGATGGGCGACAAGGTTTCTGCCAAGGACGCCATGAAGCTGGCCAACGTGCCAACCGTTCCGGGTTCCGACGGCCCGCTGCCGGAAGACGAATCAACCGCTCTGCGCATCGGTCGTGAAGTGGGTTACCCGGTGATCATCAAGGCCGCCGGTGGCGGTGGTGGTCGCGGCATGCGTGTGGTTCATCGCGAAGAAGACCTGATCGAAGCTGCCTCCCAGACCCGCGCAGAAGCTGCGGCCTGGTTCAGCAACCCGATGGTCTACCTGGAAAAATACCTGACCAACCCGCGTCACGTGGAAGTCCAGGTTATTTCCGACGGTCAGGGCCAGGCGATTCATCTGGGCGACCGCGACTGCTCGCTGCAGCGCCGTCACCAGAAGGTTCTGGAAGAAGCACCGGCACCGTTCATCGACGAACAGGCACGTGCAGATGTTCTGGCTGCCTGCGTCAAGGCATGTATCGATATCGGCTATCGCGGCGCGGGTACTTTCGAGTTCCTGTACGAGAACGGCCGTTTCTACTTCATCGAAATGAACACCCGTGTTCAGGTGGAGCACCCGGTATCCGAAATGGTCACCGGTATCGACATCGTCAAGGAGATGCTCAGCATCGCCGCCGGCAACAAACTGTCGTACACCCAGGATGACGTGGTCATCAAAGGGCATGCGCTGGAATGCCGGATCAACGCTGAAGACCCGAAAACCTTCGTTCCAAGCCCAGGTCTGGTCAAGCACTTCCACGCACCAGGCGGCAACGGTGTGCGGGTCGATTCGCACCTGTACAGCGGCTACAAGGTTCCGTCCAACTACGACTCGCTGATCGGCAAAGTGATCACCTGGGGCGCGACCCGCGAAGAAGCCATGGCACGCATGCGCAATGCCCTGGACGAAATCGTGGTCGACGGGATCAAGACCAATATCCCGCTGCACCGTGATCTGACCCGTGATGAAGGCTTCTGCGAAGGCGGAGTCAACATCCACTACCTGGAGCACAAACTGGCCAATCAATAAGCCAGTGTGTTTCAGAACGACAAAGCCGCAGCGATGCGGCTTTGTTGTTTGCAGCGCATAGCAGTAAACTTGCCCGCTTCCTGCGGCCGCGCCGGCCGTGCAAGCCGCACTTAATTTCCGAATCGAAGGTAATCCGCCATGCCTTGGCTGCAAGTCCGTCTCGCCATCAGCCCAGAACAAGCCGAAACCTACGAAGACGCCCTTCTTGAAGTCGGCGCCGTGTCCGTGACATTCATGGACGCCGAAGACCAGCCGATTTTCGAGCCTGAACTCAACACCACGCCGCTATGGACACACACCCATTTGCTGGCGCTGTTCGAAGCCGACACCAATGCCGAAATGGCCTTGGCACACCTGAGCCTGCTGACCGGCGAAGAACTGCCCGAGCACAGCGCCGAAGTCATCGAAGATCAGGACTGGGAGCGCAGCTGGATGGATAACTTCCAGCCAATGTGTTTCGGCAAGCGCCTGTGGATCGTGCCAAGCTGGCATGCTGCACCGCAACCGGATGCCGTGAACCTGCTGCTTGATCCTGGCCTGGCATTCGGCACCGGCACCCATCCGACCACCGCACTGTGCCTTGAATGGCTGGACGGCCAGGACCTCAAAGGCTGCAACGTGCTGGATTTCGGCTGCGGCTCGGGCATTCTGGCCATCGCCGCCCTGCTGCTGGGTGCCGAACAGGCCGTGGGTACTGACATCGACGTGCAGGCACTGGAAGCCTCTCGTGACAATGCCGGACGCAATAATATCGCTGCCGAGCGCTTCCCGCTGTACTTGCCCGAGGACCTGCCGCACCAGCAAGCCGATGTGCTGGTCGCCAACATTCTGGCTGGCCCGCTGGTTTCCCTGGCACCGCAACTGGCATCGCTGGTCAGAACCGGCGGTCGCCTGGCCCTGTCAGGCATCCTGGCCGAACAGGGTGAGGAAGTCGCTGCGGCCTATGCTGAAAGCTTTGATCTGGACCCGATCGCAAACCGAGATGGCTGGGTACGCATCACGGGACGCCGCCGTTAACCGCCGCTTCAACCGGACAGCCGCATGACCGACAGTTTTGTCACCCAGTGCCCGCACTGCCAGACCAGTTTCAGAGTCAGCCACGCTCAACTGAGCGTGGCCCGCGGCGTGGTGCGATGTGGCGCCTGCCTGCAGGTTTTCAACGCAGCCCGGCAGTTGCTGGAGCAGCGCGCCATAGTCGACTCCGAAAAGGAGGCCCTGAGCGCCGCACCGGTGGTCATAGCCCCGCCCCAACCAGAGCCTGCGTCGACGCCCGAACCCGAGCTGAAGCCAGAACCGGAAAAGGCACTTGAAGACGATGACCCCTGGCAGGTCAGCGAGCTGGATCTGGACAATCTGAACCTGGACGAAGAACTGGCTCGCCTCGAACAGCGCGAGACTCGACGACCCGACACCTTCGCCCGCCCGGCCAGCGATGACGGCACTGACGATGAGAGCCTTACCGCGAAGCGTGACAACCGCCAGACCGACGAGGCTGCCTGGGTCGGCACGCTGCACAACGACGATGTCGAACGTCAGCCCGAGCTGCACGCCGAGGTCATCCCCGACCCGGATTCGCCCGAAGACCCGGAGCCGTTGCCCGACGACAAAAGGACCGAGCCCTCGCTGTCACTGGACAAGCACCTGGACGATGACGAACCCGTCGTGCTTGTTACCACACCGCGCAAGGCCCTGCCTGCCGAGAAAGTGCAACGCTGGTCAGCCGTGGATGACGACGAAGATCAGGACGACGACGAACCAGAACCTGAACCCCGTGGCAGACGCAGCCGTAACGAACCTGCAGTGCGCGAGCAGGCACTGCTTGACCTGACTGACGACCCTTTGCAACTGGACTGGCAGCCGCCCAAACCGCGCTGGGGCCGACGCCTTGCGTGGGGCCTGTTGATCGTACTGGCTCTGGCGGGTCTGGCCGGTCAATACGTCTGGTACCATTTCGATCAACTGGCTCGCCAGGATCAATATCGCCCGTGGTTCCAGCAGATTTGCCCGCAAATCGGCTGCAAGGTGCCGACCAAGGTCGATATATCCCAGCTCAAGAGCAGCAATCTGGTGGTACGCAGCCATCCCGAGTTTCAGGGGGCTCTGGTGGTGGACGCGATCATCTACAACCGTGCCTCGTTTTCCCAGCCGTTCCCGCTGCTGGAGCTGCGTTTTTCCGATACCGGCGGTCAGTTGATTGCCAGTCGTCGGTTCAAGCCCGGTGAATACCTGAGCGGCGAAATGGCCGGCAAGGAAGACATGCCACCGCAAACGCCGATCCATATCGCGCTGGATATCCTTGATCCAGGCGCCAAGGCCGTGAATTACAGCCTGAACTTCCGTTCGCCGGAATGACAGGCCCACTGCCATAACGTCGGCTTTACTTGATCCAACACAGGCTCGTTATGCCAGGGAACGCTGCATGATCGCAGAATTTACAGTGCCAAATGCCGTGTAATCGTTCCCTGCAAGCGCCGCAACGAGCTGTTCAGATTTTATCCAATTCAGCCTTTATCCAGTCATCGAGAGCGGGTATCATGCCAACCCTTTTTCAAACTCTCGGTTCGATCTGACGGTGGCGCAAGCGGCTGGTGGGACGGGCCGTTGCAGACCGGGTGAAACGGTTTTTTACACGGCCTGCGGATGATTTGGCCTCCACAACAGGTAAGGCTATGTCGGCAGTACGCATCGGCCCATATACAGTGCAAAACGGCTTGGTCCTCGCCCCGATGGCGGGCGTCACCGACCAGCCTTTCCGTCAGCTGTGCCGACGACTCGGTGCCGGCCTGGTGGTTTCGGAGATGGTCACCAGTGACATGAGCCTGTGGAACAGCCGCAAATCGCGTCTGCGCATGATCCACGAAGGTGATCCCGAGCCACGCTCGGTACAGATCGCCGGTGGTGATCCGCAGATGCTGGCAGACGCAGCACGTGCCAATGTCGAACTGGGTGCCCAGATCATCGACATCAACATGGGTTGCCCGGCCAAGAAGGTCTGTAACAAGGCAGCAGGCTCGGCGCTGTTGAAAGACGAGCAACTGGTGAACGACATCCTGCAGGCCGTCGTGGCTGCTGTCGATGTGCCGGTCACGCTGAAGATCCGCACCGGATGGGATCGCGACAACCGAAATGGTCTGACGGTGGCGAAAATCGCCGAGCAGGCCGGTATTCAGGCACTGGCGGTACACGGGCGAACCCGTGCCGACCTTTACACCGGCGAAGCCGAGTACGACACCATTGCCATGATCAAACAGGCAGTGTCGATACCGGTGTTTGCCAACGGCGACATCGATTCACCCGAAAAAGCCCGGCGCGTGCTACAGGCCACCGGCGCAGACGGGTTACTGATTGGCAGGGCCGCCCAGGGGCGTCCCTGGATTTTTCGCGAGATAGAACACTTTCTGCGTACCGGAGAAAAACTCCCGGCGCCGCAGTCGAGTGAAGTGGAACGTATTCTGCTTGAGCATCTGGCAGCGCTCCACGTTTTCTATGGAGATGTGATGGGCGTGCGTATTGCACGCAAACACGTCAGTTGGTATCTCGCAACCCTGCCGGGCGCCAGAGAGTTTCGCGCCCACTTCAATCGTTTGGAAGATACGGAAGCACAGTGCGCCAACGTTCGGGAGTTCTTCAGCCAAGGCTGCAAGGGCCCGGATAACGAGAATGATAAAGAGGTGGCCGCATGACGATGATGACCGAGACTTTAGTGAGTGGAACAACACCCGTGAGCGACAACGTCAATTTGAAACAGCACCTCAACACGCCGAGCGAAGAGGGTCAGACCCTGCGCGGAAGTGTCGAGAAGGCGCTGCACAATTATTTCGCCCACCTCGAAGGCGCATCCGTCACTGACGTCTACAACCTGGTGTTGTCGGAAGTCGAGGCTCCGCTTCTGGAAAGCGTGATGAACTACGTCAAGGGCAACCAGACGAAGGCTTCCGAGCTGCTGGGACTGAACCGCGGCACGCTGCGCAAGAAACTCAAACAGTACGATCTGCTTTAAAGCATTCAAAACAGAAAAGGCGACCTTGCACCGCGGTCGCTTTTTTTTGCTGACTTCTTTTGCTTTTGATGGAAATCGAGATGACCGACCAGACTACCCGCCTGCCTATCCGTCGCGCCCTGATCAGCGTATCCGACAAGACAGGAATCCTTGAGTTTGCCCGCGAGCTTGAAGCGCTGGGCGTCGAGATTCTTTCCACTGGCGGTACGTTCAAACTGCTCAAGGACAACGGCGTCGCGGCAGTCGAAGTGGCTGACTACACCGGCTTCGCTGAAATGATGGATGGCCGGGTCAAGACTCTGCACCCCATGATCCACGGCGGTATTCTGGGTCGTCGCGGCATCGACGACGCCATCATGACCGAGCACGGCATCAAGCCGATCGATCTGGTTGCCGTCAATCTGTATCCGTTTGAAGCCACTGTCTCCAAATCGGGCTGCGACCTGCCGACCGCCATCGAAAACATCGATATCGGCGGCCCGACCATGGTCCGCTCCGCTGCGAAGAACCATAAAGATGTCGCAATCGTGGTCAACGCCAGTGACTACGGCCAGGTATTGGAAAGCCTCAAGGCTGGCGGCCTGACCTACGCACAGCGCTTCGACCTGATGCTCAAGGCGTTCGAGCACACCGCCGCCTACGACGGCATGATCGCCAACTACCTGGGCGGCGTCGACCAGACTGCCGAAACCCTGAGCACCGAAGGCCGCAGTCAGTTCCCGCGCACCTTCAACACCCAGTTCGTCAAGGCTCAGGAAATGCGCTACGGCGAGAACCCGCACCAGAGTGCGGCGTTCTACGTCGAAGCCAAACCTGCCGAGGTCGGCATTGCCACCGCCACCCAGCTGCAAGGCAAGGAACTGTCGTTCAACAACGTCGCCGATACCGACGCCGCGCTGGAATGCGTCAAGAGCTTCGTCAAACCGGCCTGCGTGATCGTCAAGCACGCCAACCCGTGCGGTGTCGCAGTCTGCCCGGATGATGAAGGCGGCATTCGCCAGGCTTACGAGCTGGCCTATGCCACCGACTCCGAATCGGCATTTGGCGGCATCATCGCCTTCAACCGCGAGCTGGACGCAGCAACGGCCAAGGCCATCGTCGAGCGCCAGTTCGTCGAAGTGATCATCGCGCCAAGCGTCAGCGCCGAAGCGCGTGCCATCGTGGCCAGCAAAGCCAATGTGCGCCTGCTGACCAGCGGCCAGTGGAGCGAGCGTCTGCCTGCCTGGGACTACAAACGCGTGAATGGCGGTTTGCTGGTACAAAGCCGCGATATCGGCATGATCACTCAGGCGGACCTCAAGGTCGTTACCCAGCGTGCCCCTACCGAACACGAAATGCATGACCTGATCTTTGCCTGGAAAGTCGCCAAGTACGTCAAGTCCAACGCCATCGTCTACGCCCGCAACCGCCAGACCGTCGGCGTCGGCGCAGGTCAGATGAGCCGCGTGAACTCGGCACGCATCGCCGCCATCAAGGCCGAGCATGCCGGGCTGCAGGTGCAGGGCGCGGTCATGGCCTCCGATGCGTTCTTCCCGTTCCGTGACGGTATCGACAACGCGGCCAAGGTCGGCATCACTGCCGTCATCCAGCCCGGCGGTTCGATGCGTGACAACGAAGTGATTGCAGCTGCAGATGAAGCAGGCATCGCGATGGTCTTCACCGGCATGCGCCATTTCAGGCACTAATCAGAAAAACGGTCGCACTGGCGCAGACGTCTGCTGCGCCATTACGGCCTCGTACGGCGGTTGGGTCGCCTCAGGCGCACCGCGTACTCCAGAATCAGCGTCATCGAGGTTTTTGAAATGAATGTTTTGATCATTGGCAGCGGCGGTCGTGAACACGCCCTGGCATGGAAAGTCGCTCAGGACCCACGTGTGCAGAAGGTGTTCGTCGCACCGGGCAACGCAGGCACGGCGATCGAAGCCAAATGCGAGAACGTGGCTATCGACGTTCTGGCACTGGAGCAACTGGCGGATTTCGCTGAAAAGAACGTTTCGCTGACCATCGTCGGTCCTGAAGTGCCGCTGGTTGCAGGCGTTGTCGACCTGTTCCGCAGCCGTGGTCTGGACTGCTTCGGTCCGACCGCCGGCGCTGCGCAGCTTGAAGGTTCCAAGGCGTTTACCAAGGACTTCCTGGCGCGCCACAAGATCCCCACTGCCGACTATCAGAACTTCACCGAGATCGAGCCTGCCCTGGCCTATCTGCGTGAAAAAGGTGCTCCGATAGTCATCAAGGCCGACGGTCTTGCGGCAGGCAAGGGCGTGATCGTCGCCATGACCCTGGCAGAAGCCGAAGATGCCGTACGTGACATGCTGGCTGGCAACGCCTTTGGCGAAGCCGGTTCCCGCGTTGTCATCGAGGAGTTTCTCGATGGCGAAGAAGCCAGCTTCATTGTCATGGTCGACGGCAAGAATGTGCTACCCATGGCCACCAGCCAGGATCACAAGCGCGTCGGCGACGGCGACACCGGCCCGAACACCGGTGGCATGGGGGCCTACTCCCCTGCCCCGGTGGTCACCGCCGAAGTTCATCAACGTGTCATGGATCTGGTTATCTGGCCGACCGTCAGGGGCATGGCTGATGAAGGCAATGTTTACACCGGATTCCTCTATGCTGGTCTGATGATCGATAAAGCTGGCAACCCGAAAGTCATCGAATTCAATTGCCGCTTCGGCGACCCGGAAACCCAGCCGGTCATGCTGCGCCTGCAATCGAGTCTGGTACTGCTGGTTGAAGCTGCGCTGGCGCAGGCACTGGACAAGATCGAAGCACAGTGGGACCCCCGTCCAAGCCTGGGAATCGTCCTGGCCGCCGGTGGCTACCCTGGCGACTACGCCAAAGGCGCAGTCATCGAAGGTCTGGACGCTGCTGCACAGCTGGAAGGCAAGATATTCCACGCGGGCACTGCCTTGCAAGATGATCGTGTCGTGACCGGCGGCGGTCGTGTACTGTGTGCTACAGCACTGGGTGACAGTGTTGGCAATGCGCAGCAAAATGCCTATGCGTTGGCTGCCAAGGTTGATTGGCAAGGATGTTTCTATCGCAAGGACATTGGCTACCGTGCCATTGCCCGTGAGCGTGGCGAAGAGCTGGAATAATCAATCAGGCCTGTCTCTTCAATCAGAGGCAGGCCGATTTGACCCGGCATTCGCGGTTTTACCCGGCATTCACTCACGAAGGGATTTCATTGTGCGCTGGCTCAGGATTGCCATAGCCTCAATCGCTGGACTGCTGACCCTGCTGTTCATGCTTTCGGCACAGGCCGAGCATGGCGCAGGTTGGTCGACGCTGCTCGACGAAAAGGCCCACCTGACGCTGGATGAAATTCGTTCGGCGCGCTACCAGAATCAATTCAGTCCTATCGAGCTGGAACGAGTCACTGCAGCGGAACGTGACAGTGCGGTATGGCTGCACTACCGCCTGCTGCCTACCCAGCACGAGCAGCTTCTGCGCATCTTCGCTCCGGACCTCGCCAGCGCGGACATGTATGTCATGGACGGCGATCAACAGATTGATCACCTGCGCACCGGCAACGAGGTGCCCAAGGAAGATCAGCGTCTGCCCTCGAACGATTTTCTGCTGCCGATCCCGCAGAGTTCAAACACGCTGGATATCTATCTGAAGCTGGTCTCCACCCAGAAAATGCGCCCCAGCATTACCCTGGAACCGGCCGTCAAAAGCGCCGCCGACGAGACTGAACCCTTCCTGTTCGGGCTGCTTTTCGGTGCGCTGTCGATGCTCATCGTGCAGAACCTGACGCGCTACGGGCATACACGGTCGCGTAGCAATCTATGGCTCGCCGCCTGCGAAGCACTGCTCGGGCTCAGTGCCCTGTTGCTGCTTAACCTGCTCCGCCCGATTGATCCGTGGAATATCGCACAGACCCCCAGTGCGCACATTGCGCTGTTGCTGGCGGCTGTCGCAGGCCTGATCTACACCTACTGCTTCTTCGTCCATCGCAACGCCCGCAAACTGGATCGTCTATTGCTGGGCAACGCCGTGCTCATGGGCATCGGTACTGTGCTGGTACTGCTGGACGACAGACTGCCGATCAATATTCTGACTTTCGGCCTGGTCTCGTTGACGACGTTGAGCATTCTGGCGGTGTCGATGTGGCACTGGCAGAAAGGCTATCGTTCGGCGCGCCTGTTTGTCCTCGGGATGATCATTTTCAACATTGGTTACATGGTGGTTCTGCCGGGCCTGCTGTGGCTGAGTCTGGTGCCGCCACAGTGGCTGATACTCGCGCTGCTCAGCGTGTTCTGCATCAGCGGTCTTTCGATGAGCCTGGCCCTTAGCGAACGCCATCGCAGCATCACCGAAGACCGTTTCAGCCTCAGCCGCGATCAGGCTGCGAGTACCGCCGAAATCAACGCCAAAGCCGAATTTCTGGCCAAGATCAGTCACGAGATTCGCACACCCATGAATGGCGTGCTGGGCATGACCGAACTGCTGCTCGGCACGCCGCTGTCAGTCAAGCAGCGCGACTATGTGCAGACCATTCACAGTGCCGGTAACGAACTGCTGACGCTGATCAACGAGATTCTGGACATCACCAAGCTCGAGTCAGGGCAGATAGAACTGGACGATGTGCAGTTCGACATCGGCGCGCTGGTCGAGGACTGCCTGAATATCTTCCGCGCCAAGGCCGAGCAGCAGCAGGTCGAGCTGATCAGCCAGATCCAGCCCCAAGTGCCACGGGTTATCAATGGTGACCCGACTCGCCTGCGCCAGACGCTGTTGAGCCTTCTGGAAAATGCCCTGAAGAAGACTGACGAAGGTGAAATTCTTCTGGCCGTCGCCCTTGAGTCTTCGAAAAACGGAAAGACGCGTTTGCGTATTTCGGTGCAGGACAGCGGTGAATCGCTTTCCGACGAAGAACGTGAAGAGTTGCTGCACGCCGAACTGCACAGCCGGAATTTCCTGGCCAGTAGCAGGCTCGGTGGTCACCTGGGGCTGGTCATCGCCCGCCAGTTGATCATCCTGATGGACGGTGAATTCGGTATTCAGAACAGCGGCACCCAGGGCAACACGTTATGGCTGAACCTGCCGCTGGACGCAAAGCTGCTGGAGCAGCCGACCATCGATCTGGACAGCCCGCTGAAAGATGCCAGAGTGCTGGTGGTTGACGACAACGATACCTGCCGCAAGGTGCTGGTCCAGCAATGCAGCGCCTGGGGCCTGAATGTCAGTGCAGTGGCGTCCGGCAAGGAGGCACTGGCCTTGCTGCGGACCAAGGCGCATCTGCGCGACTATTTCGATGTGGTCCTGCTCGACCAGAACATGCCCGGCATGACCGGCATGCAACTGGCCGCCAAGATCAAGGAAGACCCAAGTCTGAATCATGACATTCTGTTGATCATGCTTACCGGTATCAGCAATGCCCCAAGCAAGATCATTGCTCGCAACTCCGGTATCAAGCGCATTCTGGCCAAACCGGTGGCGGGCTACACGCTCAAGACGACGCTGGCAGATGAACTGACCCAGTTGAACAAGGGCGTTGCCGCACAAAAACCCGGCCCGGTCATCAATACGCCGGTCAGCGTACCGGGCGACTTCCGGATCCTGGTAGCCGAAGACAACAGCATTTCGACCAAAGTGATCCGCGGCATGCTCGGCAAGCTCAACCTGAATCCCGATACGGCGAGCAACGGCGAAGAAGCGCTGCGTGCCATGAAGGCACAGCGTTATGACCTGGTACTGATGGACTGTGAAATGCCGATACTCGACGGTTTCTCGGCAACCGAGCAATTGCGTGCCTGGGAGGTCGGCAATCAGCGGGTGCGCACACCGGTCGTTGCACTGACTGCGCATATTCTCACTGAGCACAAGGATCGTGCACGCCAGGCAGGTATGGACGGTCACATGGCCAAACCTATCGAGCTGTCGCAACTGCGCGAACTGGTCGAACACTGGGTAGCACACCGCGACAAGGCTCGCGGACTGCCTTCGGACGGTGAGCAGTATCGAAGAAACTGACAGCAACGGGAAAGGCACACAGTGGCCTGATAGACTGGCGCTGCCATCCACCTGCTGCTGTGAGTCGAAGCCATGCTTCACGTGTTGTTCAGCGTCTATCTGAAAATGCTGGTGCTTTACAGCCCGTTTTTCGTTCTTTCCTGCTTCATCAGCCTGACCCGCGGTCACTCGCGCAAGGAACAGCGGCGTCTGGCCTGGAAGGTAGCGCTGGCGACACTGATTTCCAGCATCTTGCTGTATCTGTTCGGTAGAGTGATTTTCGATGTATTCGGAATCACGGTCGATGCCTTCAGGATTGGGGCTGGCAGCGTGCTGTTCATATCCGCGCTGGGTATGGCCCAAGGCAAATCGGCCGTCCAGACCGATAATATCCAGCAGGATGTGACCATTGTTCCGCTGACCATTCCCCTTACCGTCGGCCCCGGCACCATCGGTGCGCTACTGGTCATGGGCGTCAGTCAGCCTCATTGGGATGACAAACTCACTGCCATCCTGAGTATTGCACTCGCCAGCCTCACGGTTGGCGTGGTGCTTTACCTCTCCAACCGCATCGAACGTATCCTGGGCGATCAGGGTTTGCAGATTGTCAGCCGCCTGATGGGGTTGTTCGTCTGTGCGTTGGCGGCACAAATCATCTTTACCGGTATAAGGGGCTATCTGCTGCCCTGATACAACTCAGATACGTGCAGCCCGCACCAGCCCTTGCGCCCTGCCGTCCAGATACCGCGTTACACCATTACGATATGCGGCGTAAATCTTGCGGTCAAAGATGTAACTGCCGCCCTTGAAGTGAAACAGCAGCCGTCGGCTACCCGCCGCGTGCTCGTCCACGCTCAGATGCAGACTGCACAGCAACAGAAGTACCCGATCAGGTTCATACTTCTCGCAGGGCACTACCTGGAAGCTGCCCAGACGGCCTTGTTCAAAGCCGTTTTTAAAGTAAGACTCTGCCGCCTGATTCACTCCCAATGCTGCGACAGCGCGCTGCACCATGCCGCCAAGGCGCTTGCGGTCCGCTGGACTGCTGACCTTGAAGGTCGCCTGTAACAAATCATCGACATTGCTTACGATCAGCGAGTCGCCCAGAACCACGCCTTTTTGCTGTATGCCACGGGTCTTGAGCCGGCTGCGGTAGTAATGCATCCAGCTGCTCCACTGCGTCTTGAAATCAAACTGCTTACCTGCGAACAACTGCGCATCCAGAAGTACATCCTGAATGTCCGTGCGCTCCTCACTTGTAAGCCCCGGAAGAAACGTCACCATACTGGGGATATCGCCCAGGTACGCCGCATTGCCTTTGCCTGCTTTCATTTGAGTAACTCCCTTCCATGGGCACTTGACCGTCGTTATAAATTGATGATTTCAGCGGCAGCACGATCAGCCAGCATGTCCTGAACAGTCTGGCGAAAAGGTTCGAAGCTCTTGCGACTGAACCGAAACGCAGTACCAACAGCATGTACTTGCATTTCTCCGCCAAGAACCTGCCAGAAATAAAGCGCTGGCCTCGACGCAACGGTGGTCATCTGCAGGCTGCACAACAGGATCATCACCTCGTCTTCGCTGTGCATTGCACAAGGCATGAGTTGAAAGCTTTCAGAACGTCCAGACGTAAACCAGCTGCTGAAAAATGTCTTCGCATGGTTACTGCTCAGCAGCCTGTCGAGTGAGCTGCGATAGAGCCGGCGAAGCTCGACGGAGTTATTGACCATTGGAAGCTGCAATTTGCCAATGTCCCTGAAACTGTGAATGCTCAAGCGCACGTCGTTAATCACCGCGCTGCGCCGTCCACCCGTTGCAAGAATGGCTTGCTGGTAAGCGTCCAGCCATGAACGCCAGGCCATGCGCGGGGAATGCTGGTCATCGGCGACAAGTCTCGCGTGATGCAGACAGTCCTGTACGTCCTGACGCAAACCGGGCTCGACGTTACGGGCGAACGACAGGAGATTGGCCCCTGCCAGCAGGGTCTCATCCAGATCAGACATAAGGCGTTTCCCCAAGCGACATGATCATACCGGGACGCCTGCTCGACAACGCCGTGTCGATGTCATCGCGAAACTGCGAATAGACCTGTTCAATCAATTGCATTTTATAAACGGTCACAGCGATGTTGCCGTAGACACTCTGCGGTTCGAGTACTTCGAAAAGAAAACCGGATGGCAACGGCTGACGTGTGGCGAACTGAAGCTGCGCCAGCGTCAGGTTGTGCTGATCGTCGAAGAACCCCAGTTGCAGGACCACGCCGACCTGCAATTTTCCCGCATGATTCAAACCGCTCTGTACCGTCTGGCTACGCAGCAACTGAAGCGCCGTGTTATGAGCCGATTGCTTGAACACTTTACGCATCAATGTTTCTGCGTCCTGCAGGGTCTGCGCTGACACTGACGGTGCAAGGGCACGCTCGAGGCAACTCCATACGGTTCGGACAGCATCTACCGGCAAAGGCTCGCTGACGTGTTCGCTGGCATTCAGCACCCAGCCGAAACGCAGAGCCGCAGCAAGGCGGGTTTCATTCCATTTTTCGAACTCGGCGAACCTGGGGTGCTGCTTCGATGCTGCCAACTGCACATACAGCATCGAGTCCAGCACATCGTTTTTCGGGGCGACCTGCTGCGACGTGGGGAAAAACAGCAAACAGCCGGCGTTGACGACTGCGGCATCCAATTCCTGCTTCATGGGAGAAATTCCTTTTTATCCCGAAAGCGGAGGCAACCCGTGCCTCCGCAAATAACCCGATCAGATTTCAAACTCTTCGATCGCGCTCTTGGCGTTGTCGCTCAGCTTTTGCTGGATCAGGTCGCGATGGCGCGAATACAGGCTCGTGTTGAGTATCAGGTTGTCCTCGCCTTTCCAGGTTTCAACGTTTGTGTCCTGCCACTCCCAGAACAGGACATTGGTGACATCCCTGTCGGTCTGGAAGCTGACCGCGCCCATGGACAGAGTCACGGTCTTGTCATCGGACTCGATGCACGAGGCAATACGGAAACTGCCTCCGCGGTGGGTTTTTGTCTGGCTTTCAAACAGGCGCAGAGGCTCTTTTTTGTCTTTCAGTGCAGCGATGGCATCCGCAGCGACCTTGAGCATCAGCAGCGATGCAGGCCCAGGCAAAGCGGCAGCCGCAACAGCCGAGCCAAGGATCTCAAGGCCGACTTCGTCCATGGTGAAACGCTGCTGGGTAGCACGATAGCGGGCATAGTTCCAATGGGTGGAAAGCCAGCCAAGCTTCGAGAGTACTTCGTTGAATTTGTCGTACCACTGATCACCCTGGGTTTCAGGGCTGAACGCCTTGTTGGCCACAAGGGTGGCAAACAGAAAGGAGTCCATGACGTCTTGCTTGCTCTGCCGCGAAACGCCCTCGGCAAATGCCAGCAGACTGCTTGCAACCACAGCACCCTTGGCAGCTTCATCGCCTGGGTCAAAGTCAGTCTCGTCACTGGCCAGAAGCAATTCAGGCTTTATGGCTGCTGCGTGAGCGATGGACGAAGCAGGGCATTCAGCCAGCTCACAAGCGGCAATGTAATCAAGGTTGTCGGTCATGCTCATCGTATTGTCCTGTTTCATTTCATTTAGTCCTTTAATTCGTGAGTCCTTGTGGACAGATACGAGACTAATCAAATAAATCAGGCCGTTTTTCCGGCACTTTCGAGCGGTCTATTGATGGCTTTTTCAACTGCCGCGGCAACACTCGATGGCGCGCGCAAAACTCAAGCTGTGCTCAGCCCTCGGTAAACAGCGGGCGAAAGAAAAATCCGTGGCAGGACAGAGAAAAAAGCCACAAGCCTGGCAACTTGAAGAACATCCGTTCGCGCAAGCAGCCAGGCCGAAAACTCGGCCTGAATGCCTGTTGATACGCAGAGGTTTCAGCACTTTCCCACAGTAAATTCGATACAGGTACGACAAGCCTATGGGCTCAGGCTGTAGGTTTCGCGCCATACCAGCGGGGCGTGTAGACCCAATTGCCGCCTTCGTTGCGAGGAAAGGTGCAGGTCAGGGAAGAGCCGATCAGCACCATGGTTCGCATGTCCACCTGCTCCGGCGTCAGCTCACCCAGCGTAATGACGCGCAGTGTCTGGCCAGGACGACCGATGTCGCGCCCAAGCGTGACGGGCGTTTCAGGAGTGCGGTGCTGGCGAACTATCTCCAGCGCACGCCCCAGTTGCCAGGGTCGTGAACGGGAAATCGGGTTGTAGAAGGCCAGCGCAAGGTCTGCCTGACAGGCAAGGTCCAGACGCTTTTCGATGATCTCCCAAGGCTTGAGGTTATCGGACAGCGACAACACACAGAAATCATGCCCCAACGGCGCACCAGCCTGAGCGGCGGTTGCCAGAGAAGCCGAGACACCCGGGAGAATCTCCAGCTCGACAGAGTGCCAGTGCGGGTTGCCGGACTCGTGCAGCGCTTCAAGCACTGCCGAGGCCATGGCGAACACGCCCGGATCACCGGACGACACCACAACCACCGAACGACCTTGCGCGGCCAGTTCGAAGGCATGCCGGGCACGCAGCATTTCTTCGCGATTGTCGGTGCAATGCAGTACCTGATCGGCACGAAACGGCCCGGCCATGCGCACGTAGGTTTCGTAACCCAGCACATCATTGGCGCGTGCCAGTTCAGCCTTGACCGCAGGCACCATAAGGTCCGCTGCGCCGGGGCCCAGGCCAATGACTGCAAGCCGGCCACGCCCACGGCCGATGTTCTGCACATCCAGCGGTTGAGTCGCGACGGCAATCGCCATGTCGTCGACGCTGAGTGGCGGCAACCGTTGCGGCACGCAGCGGGAGGCCATTTCGCTGGCCGACCCAGCCTTGTCGAAGCGCACCGGGACGCCCAGCTCGCTGGCTGCCTGATGCAACTGCGCGTTGGCCATCTGCTCTTCGCTGGTCAGCAGACAAGCCAGCGATTGCTCGGCAATGCTTGCGTCGTGCAACGCCGAGCGGACCCGCATAGCCAGTTCAGCGGTTATTTCGCTGACGGCGACCAGTACACTGCGCGGGTAGATCAGTAATTCATGGGGAGCGGGCTCACGTATGGCGCAGCCGACATGAATCGTCAGCTCAGCCTGCGGATCTTCGGGCAGTTGTGCTTGCTCCAGCCAGGGTGCCTCGCCTTCAATGCGCACCGGCTCGCCGGAGAGCAAGTCGGAAACAAAGCGCTTGCCCAGCTCAAGGTCGCCCAGTGCATAGCCGCTGGGCGGGTTGAGCAGGCAGGTGCCGAAGCGCAATTCGCCGCTGGTGGTGATTGCCGGTGCAACGCCAAGCCCGTTGGCAATGCTGCGCGCCATGACATTGACCCCGCCCAGGCCACCAAGCAGTGGCACCACTGCACTACCGTCCTCAGCTACGGCGAGTACCGGCGGCTCGACGCCCTTCTCCAACAGCAGCGGGGCCAGGGTGCGAATCACTATGCCAGCGGCACACAGGGCGATAATAGGGGTGTTTTGCTGATACAACTGACGCAGCGTGCTACCGAATTCGCTGTAGGTAATGTCAGCGTTCTGCACACGCTCGGCCAGGCCATGAATCTGCGCATCGGGAAACAGCTGCTGAATGCGCCGCGCGGTAGCCAGGCTGCCATTGCCGAGAATAACGATGGCTGGAATGTTGAGAGTCATCAGCCTTGCCACCTGTCACCCGGAACGATAATCAGCGAAAAATACGGCGAAGACATCGGGTCTACCTGATCCAGCGGGACGATTTTCTGGTTGGCCATGGTTGCGCGCTCGACATACAGCGCACGC
Source organism: Pseudomonas syringae group sp. J254-4 (assembly GCF_032586855.1). Classification (NCBI taxonomy): domain Bacteria; kingdom Pseudomonadati; phylum Pseudomonadota; class Gammaproteobacteria; order Pseudomonadales; family Pseudomonadaceae; genus Pseudomonas; species Pseudomonas syringae group sp. J254-4. The sequence goes on from NZ_JAWHOO010000006.1 coordinate 141,167, forward strand.
CCGGCCATGCCCAGTTCGGTCAGCACTTCACGGACCTTGTGGAAGTTGCGTCCCAGTTTCATGATCACTGCTGCATCGGCATCAGCCAGCTTGCGTTTCAGGTCCTCGTGGGACAGCACGCCGGACAACACCGACAGGCTCTGGTTCCGATACACCAGCGGCGCGCCCAGTACCGAAGCGCCACCGAGCATCGAACACACACCCGGAATCACTTGCGCCTCGTAGCGCTCGGCCAGGCGGTCGTGCAGGTACATGTAGGAACCGTAGAAGAACGGGTCGCCTTCGCAGATCACCGCTACGTCACGCCCGGCATCCAGATGCGCCGCAATGTGCAGGCTGCACTCGTCGTAGAAGTCGCTGATGACTTTTTCGTAGGACAGCGGCGCTGGCAAGGCCTCGGTGGTGACCGGATAGACCAGTGGCATCAACGTTTGAACGTCCTGCAAGTGTGCTTCGATAATGCCGAATGCGTTGCCCTTTTTACCCTTGGCCACGAAGTACGCCACCACAGGCGACTCCCGCAGCAGGCGCAGCGCCTTGACGGTAATCAGCTCCGGGTCGCCGGGGCCGACGCCCAGGCCAATCAATCGACCGCGTGCCTGCATCATTCGATCTCCGTGGCCAGTGCATTGACAGCGGCCACGGCCATGGCGCTGCCGCCACGACGACCCTGCATGATCACAAATGGCACGCCACGGCTGTCTGCGGCAAGCATGGCCTTGGACTCGGCAGCGCCGACAAAGCCAACCGGAAAGCCGAGAATCAGCGCTGGTTTCGGCGCGCCTGCATCGAGCATTTCGAGCAGATAGAACAGCGCAGTCGGCGCATTGCCGATGACCACTACGCTGCCTTCCAGGTACGGACGCCACAGCTCCAGCGCCACAGCAGAGCGCGTATTGCCCAGTTCGAGCGCCATTTCCCGCACGCCTTCATCGTGCAATGTGCAGATGATCTGGTTGTTGGCGGGCAGCCGGGTACGGGTGATGCCTTCTGAGACCATGCGTGCGTCGCAGAGGATCGGTGCACCGGCGGCCAGGGCATTGCGCCCGGCTGTACCGGCACCCGGCGAGAAGCGCAGGTCTTCAATGACTTCGACCATCCCGCAGGCATGGATCACGCGCACGGCGAGTTTTTCCAGGTCGGCGGGGATCGTGTCCAGGCGCGCTTCGGCGCGAATGATCGAGAAGGAGTTGCGATATATCTCCTGACCATCGCGGATGTAATCAATCATGCAATGTTGCTCCGTGAGTCGGCGTTCAACTGCGCACCGACTGCTTCAATAGTAAGGTCACGCGCGCGCAGCACACCGAAACCGGCATGCGCTGCGTCGCGAAAATAAAGGTCGTAACGGCCGGGCGAAACGGCCAGCAAGGTTACCGGCGCTACGTGAGCAGCAGCGCAGGAACGCGTGCAACCGCTTAAATGAACGGCCTGACTGGCAACCAGGCCGGTAGCCAGTTGCAGCGCATCAGCCTTGGTATCGGCCAGCCCTTTTGCACAGCCGGCAGAACCGGTACACGCCACCATCTGCGCCAGTGGCTGTTCGGCCGAACAGATCAGACCCGCGGCCTGCAACGCCGTCATCACTGTTGCAGCGCGCTCGACCGGCACATTGGGCAACAGCAGGCTCTGCCAAGGCGTCAGGCGCAAAGTGCCGTCGCCCTGCTCTTCTGCCAGTTGCGCGACGATGGCGAGCGTGGCGGCATCAAGACGCCCCAGCGGAACCACCGCCCCCACCGCAACCCGCGCAGGCTCGGCCTGTGGATAAATACCGATATGCCGATTGCCCTGAATGGCCGGGCGCTGCCAGCCGGTGACGGCTTGATCCACCCGCAACGCGCAGTCCAGCCGGGTAGAAAGCTCGCGCAACACATCGTCGGTCGACACCTCGGCCAGCAGATGCCGCATCCGGGTATGCTCCGGGCGGGCCAGATCGAGGAACAATTCCAGCAACCCGACAACCAGCGCTTCTCCAGCCGCCAGCGGCACAGCGGCCAGCGGTCGATCATTGGCCGGGCAACCGGCCAGCCCGAACGCCAGCAGCACTTCGCCGTCGAGGTTCAGCGCCGACAGCCACACATCATGCGCGTGTTCGAGCATCACCAGCGCTTCACCAGCATCCAGCGACAACGCAAATTTGGGTGACAGCTCATGGAAGCGCGGATGATTTTCCAGCGCATCGAGAACCTGCGCCGCCAACGGTCGGGCATCGAACAGCATGCGCGAATCCAGCCCCGCGGTCGGGCTGAGCATCAGGTTGCGCACATCGTCACTGGCAGGGTTGGCCGGGCCGAGTCCTGCCGCCATCAATGCCTTGATCAACCCATCGTGATCAGCGCCGATGCCGCGAATTTGCAGGTTGGCGCGGTTGGTGGCTTCGATAACGCCCTGTGCATAAGTCTGCGCAGCCTCTGCAACCGCCATTGCCTGCACACGGCTGATGACCCCGCCCGCCAGCTTGATCCGGCAGATCCCGCCGTCCAGTGCCGGGACGATACGCAGCAACCCCGGACAGGCCGAGGGGCGTAGCGTTGCAGAGGATGTGCGAGCGGACTGCGGCTCGTTCAATGGATCACCCGGTATGAACTGGACGTGGATTAGAGCACTTGTACCCCGTCGGGCGCGGTATTATGCCTGCTTTGTCCGCAGGCATGAAAAGGCGCTCTGTCGGAAGTTCGGATTGAGGTAGGTACATGTCGCCGTGGCTGACAGTCGTGGGAATCGGAGAAGACGGTTACAAGGGCCTGGGCAAGAACGCCCGGCACGCTCTGCTGCACGCTGATCAGGTGTTCGGCGGTCCGCGCCAGCTGGCATTGCTGCCGCCGTGCATTCGCGCCGAGCGGCGTGCATGGCCGAGTCCATTTTCGCTGAACCCGGTGCTGGAACAGCGCGGTGCCGAAATCTGCGTACTGGCCAGTGGCGATCCGATGCTGTTCGGCGTCGGCGCCAGCCTGGCACGCGTAGTCGCCATCGACGAAATGCGTATTCTGCCCGCCCCTTCTTCTTACTCTCTGGCCGCCGCTCGTCTGGGCTGGCCGTTGCAGGAAGTCGTTACCTTGTCAGTGGTTGCCCGTCCGGTAGCCGCATTGAACGCTCATTTCCATCATGGCGTACGTCTGCTGGTGCTGAGCAATGATGGCAGCAGCCCCGCAGTGATTGCCGGTTTGCTGCGCGAACGAGGCTTTGGCCCTAGCCGCATGACGGTCCTGGAGCACCTGGGAGGTGAAGCAGAACGGCGCGTCGAGGGGCTGGCCAGTGAATGGGGCAATCCCGAGATAGCTGCACTGAACCTGGTTGCCGTCGATTGTCGCGCCGACGCCAGCGCCATTCGCCTGAGTACAGTGGCCGGTTTGCCAGACAGCGCTTTCGAGCATGACGGCCAGTTGACCAAACGCGACGTGCGGGCCATCACCCTTGCCCGCCTTGCTCCGGTGCCGGGTGAACTGCTTTGGGACGTCGGCGCGGGCTGCGGCTCCATCGGCATCGAATGGATGCGCGCGCACCCAACCTGCCGGGCGATGGCCATAGAAGCGGACGAAGGTCGTCAGCAACTGATCGAATTCAATCGCGATGCGTTGGGCGTGCCGGGCCTGCAATTGGTCCGCGGCAGCGCGCCACAGGCGCTGAGCGGCCTGGAACGTCCGGATGCGATTTTCATCGGCGGTGGCGTGACCCGTATCGGCGTGCTGGAAACCTGCTGGGAGCAGTTGCGCTCCGGCGGGCGGCTGGTCGCCAATGCAGTCACCCTGCAAAGCGAGGCTGCACTCATGGCCTGGCGCGAGCGGCATGGCGGCGAACTGACGCGTATTCACGTCGCCCATGCTCAGCCTCTTGGCGAGTTCGATACGTGGCGTCAGGCCTTGCCGATCACTCTGCTGGATGTAGTCAAACCCTGATGCGCGAAGAAACCGCCGAACAGCCTGCTCCGCTGCGCAGTGGCCTGACCACCGGCAGCTGCGCCACAGCAACCAGCCTCGCGGCAGCGCGGCTGTTACTCAGCGGGCAAATCAGCGATGCGGTAGAGATTGTGTTGCCCAAGGGCAAACAGGTGCAGATGCGCCTGGAATTCTGCCGCCTTGTGGATAACTTCGCCGAAGCCGGAACACTCAAGGATGCCGGGGACGATCCCGACGTTACTCACGGCGCGCTGGTGTTTGCGCGCGTCAGGCTGGAAATGGCACCCGGCGTGCGCTTCGTGGCAGGCGCAGGTGTAGGCAGCGTGACCCGCCCCGGCCTGGTGTTGGCGGTGGGCGAGCCCGCCATCAACCCGGTGCCTCGACGCATGATGACCGAACACTTGCTGCAGCTGGCGGAAGAACTCGGCTACAGCGGTGGTTTCGAGGTTACGATTGGCGTCGAGGGCGGCGAAGCGCTGGCGCTCAAAACCATGAATCCGCGCCTCGGTATTCTCGGCGGGCTGTCGATTCTCGGCACCAGCGGGATTGTCCGGCCCTTCTCCTGCGCGGCGTACATCGCGTCGATCCATCAGGGCATCGACGTCGCCACCACCAACGGCTATCGGCATATTGCCGCCTGCACCGGCAACGCCAGCGAAGACACCATGCGCCGCGTGTACAACATCCCGGATATCGCCCTGATCGAAATGGGCGATTTCGTCGGCGCAGTGCTCAAGCACCTGCGCAAGGTGCCTGTGGATAAGTTGAGCCTGTGCGGTGGCTTCGGCAAGATCAGCAAACTGGCCGCAGGCCACATGGATCTGCACAGCCGCCATTCGAGCATCGACCTGCCGCAACTGGCGCTGTGGGCGGCGGATGTCGGCGCGGACGCAGACCTGCAACAGCGTATTCGCGATGCCAATACCAGCCAGCAGGCGCTTGCGATGAGCGCTGCGGCGGGTGTGCCGCTGGGTGATGAGGTGTGTCGTCATGCGCTGGCTTTTGCCCGTAGCGTGGTGCCTGCACAGGTTCAGGTCGAAGTGTTCGCCATCGACCGCCAGGGCGGAATTGTCGGTCAGGCGGGCGTTGCGTTATCGAAGGAACACACATGAAACGAATTCTGCTGTTGGGCGGCATTACCGAAGCGCTGGCGATTGCACGCAGGCTCGGGCCTGAGCATATCTATAGCCTGGCAGGTGTGGGTCGAGTGCCGGCAGATCTGGCCTGTCAGTTGAAAGTTGGCGGCTATGGCGGCGCAGAGGGCATGGCGCAATACATTCGCGAACAGAGCGTCGACTTGCTACTGGACGCAACCCATCCGTATGCCGCGCAAATCAGCCGCAACGCTGTATGTGCAGCCCGGCTGACTGGAATTCCCTGCTGGGCCTTGCGTCGCACTGCCTGGCAGGCTGGTGCGGGTGATGACTGGCGCGAAGTGGCCGACTGGTCAGAACTGGTCACGGCACTGGCGCCCTTCAAGCGCCCACTGTTCACGCTGGGGCGCGAGCCTTTGCAGCATCTGCACGAGATTCCGGAGCATCAATTCTGGACGCTTCGGGCATTGGACAGCTACCCCGGCAATGACCACTGCGAAGTGATCGGCGCGCGCGGCCCGTTTGCACTGGAAGACGAACGTCAGCTGTTTGAACAACGCGATATTGATGTGCTGATCAGCAAAAACAGTGGCAGCAGCTCCACCGAACCCAAGCTTGAAGTCGCCCGCGAGCGCGGCCTGCCCGTCCTGATCCTGAAACGCCCGGAGTTGCCGGAGGTGGATCGGATTTTGTGGAGTGTGGATGAGGTGCTGGAGGCCTTGGGGCTGGAGTGAATGAACCGTCTTCAGTCCTCATAAAATCCTGAAACAACCCGGCCAGTGGGAGTGAGCTTGCTCACGAAGAGGCCGGTATAGCCGCTGAAAATCAATTGATCCGTTAATCCGCCTTCGCGAGCAAGCGAAGCGTCGCCCGGCTCGCTCCCACAGGGTCGTTATTTTCAAAGCCAAATTGCGTCCCATAAGGGATAATCACGCACGCTTTTGACCAAGCCGGCTCGAACAGGATTGGCAACAATATAACGGGCGAAATTTAAAAGGCTTTCTTCAGTGCGGATGCTTACGTCGTGGAATCCGCTTTGCCAAAAAGGTCCACTGCAGCCGCTGGCTCTGTTTATGGTGATCGCGCTTTTCGATTTGACGCGCTGTACAACTCTGGATAACGAGTGGCTATTCAACTGCAGCAGCCAGTGAATATGGTCCGGCATGACGACCCACGCTAATGAATCGGCCAGTTGCTGCTCCTGGACTTGCCGAAGCTCATCGACGAACAGACGCCCCATGCGCCAGTCAGAAAAAGCAGGTTTTCTCTGGAGTGTTTTCGCGGTGACCAGATAAATCTGGCCTGTACCGGAGATCCGTCCGATGCGCAAACGATGCGACTTTGCCCTCTCACTCATCCCATCACCTTATGGCTGCGTGCTTGGGAGCGACTCTACAAAACGCGCACACTTAGCGGTGCTTAAAGGTTTACCTGAGTGTTTCGTATGTCCAGTCGAGCTGCCCTTCACTCTTTTTCTAAAACTTCCGGAGAACCCCCTCAATGCTCAAAAACGCACTCCTGTTGGCCGCATTACTGCTGCCAGCCTGCTTTGCCCAAGCCCATGAGTACAAGGCTGGGCCGTTGCTGATTGGCCATCCCTGGTCTATGGAGCTGCCGCCCAATGCACCGACGGTCGCGGCGTATTTCACTGTCGAGAACAAGGGCGACAGCGCAGATCGTCTGATCAGCGTCGACAGCCCCATCGCCGGGCAAGCGCAGTTGCATGAGCATATACACGCCGACGGGCTGATGAAGATGCAGCACGTTCAGGCGCTCGACATCCCGGCCGGTGCGAAGGTGAGTTTCGCGCCGATGGCCTGGCACGTGATGCTGCTGGACCTCAAAGACCGTTCGAAGCTGGTTACAGGCCAGCGCTTCCCGATGACCCTGCATTTTGAAAAGGCGGGAGATGTCGAGGTGCAGGTCGTGGTACAAAAGCAGGCTCCGGAACACCAGCACTGAGTCGTTTTACAGAGTGAGCACATTGCGCCGCGTTCGCGACAGATCAGCCACCCGTAACAAACGGGGCGCATGGCTGAGTCTGTTCGCCATGTTGATGATCTTTATCGGTCCACTGGTTTCCCAGTCGATGCCGATGGATCATCACGCCGGCATGTCGATGTCCATGCCAGCCAGTATGGATATGTCGGCAGACAGCCACGCCCATCACGGCGGCGAGCATGCCATGCCTGCCGACGCGGGCATGAGCGATCACGCGCTGTGGGCAAAATGCGGCTATTGCACACTGCTGTTCAGTTGCCCGGCGCTGCCCCATGTGCTGGAACTGGTCGCAGCCCCGCCGCCTAGGCCGGGTGATTTCTTTGCCTCGCAGCCGCTGCCGGGGCATGCACACAAGGCTATATTCCCCAATGCCCGAAGCCGGGCACCGCCAGCGCTCACCACGGCATAACCCGAAAAAAAGATTCCACGACGGCGCCCCCCTCAAAGCAGCGCCCCCATAGTGCGGTGGTTTACCTTTTTGGGGGGGTTGAACGGGTGCAAAACGGATTTGTAGTTTTTAA
>NZ_JAWHOO010000006.1:148688-264913 GCF_032586855.1 Pseudomonas syringae group sp. J254-4
CACCCCGCCCACGCCCCCCCCACCCCCCGCAATACCCCAAAAAAAACACCCCCCGACGCCCCCCCCCTCACGGCGGCGCGCCATTCGTGCTGTGTTATCCCTATTGGGGAGCGTTGAACGTGTCCAAACCTGATGTCTCTTTTTACAACCTTGCCTGGCGATGGCATTTCTATGCAGGGCTGTTCGTCGCGCCGTTCATGATCCTGTTATCGCTGACCGGCATCATTTACCTGTTCAAGCCGCAACTGGACAACCTGATGTACCACGACCTGCTCAGCGTGGCACCGGCCGAGCACCGCCTCACTGCCGACGAGCTGCAACAGCGGGTAAAGAGTGCTTACCCACAGGCAGCCATTGGCAAGTATTTCCCGCCGTTAAACGCCGAGGGCAGTGCGCAGTTTGTGATCAGCGAGCAGGGCCGGGAGGTGAATGTCTTCATTGACCCCTATCGCGGCGAGATTCTTGGCACCCAGGACGCCAAAAAGAACCTGCAGGCGATTGCTCGCGCACTGCATGGCGAGCTGATGATCGGTACGCTGGGTGACCGGCTTGTCGAGCTGGCGGCTGGCTGGGGGATTGTGCTGGTGGTCTCCGGCCTTTATCTATGGTGGCCCCGAGGCCGCTCGGCCGCCGGCGTGTTCTGGCCACGCCTGACCGCCAAGGGGCGCGTGCTGTGGCGTGATCTGCACGCGGTGACGGGTTTCTGGGGTGCGTTGTTGCTGCTGTTCATGCTGTTGAGCGGCATGACCTGGACCGGGCTATGGGGCAAACAATACGCGGCGGTGTGGAACACCTTTCCGGCAGCCATGTGGACAAACGTGCCCAAGTCCGACAAGCAGGCTGGCGAGTTGAACAGTGCCAGCGTGCAGACCGTGCCGTGGGCCATGGAAAATACGCCGATGCCGGTTTCAACCGGCGAGCACGCCGAGCACATGGACCACATGCATATGTCCAGCGCACCGGCAGCGCCAATCGTGTCATTGCAGCGAGTTGTCGACATTGCACGCGCCAGAGAGATCGTACCGGGCTACAGCATCACCCAGCCTAAAACAGCTGATGGCGTGTTCACCGTGTCGGTGTTCGCCGACGACCCGCGCGATGACGCGACGCTGCATATCGATCAGTACACCGGCAAGGTGCTGGCCGACGTGCGCTACGTCGATTACAGCGCAGTGTCCAAGGCCACCGAGCTGGGCGTGATGCTGCATGAAGGCAAATTTTTCGGCTGGATCAATCAGTTGCTGATCCTGCTGGTCTGCCTGATGGTACTGCTCAGCTCGGTCAGTGGGCTGGTGATCTGGTGGAAGCGCCGACCTCGGAGCGGGCTGGGTGTACCGCCATTGCGCCACGACCTGCCACGCTGGAAAACCGCGACAGTGGTCATGATTGCCCTGGGCGTCATATTCCCTCTGGTGGGTATTTCGATGCTGATTGTCTGGGTGCTTGATCGAATAGTGCTTTCACGCTTTGCCAAAACAGTGGCAACAGCTTAGATTGCTCGCTGCGGGGCCTGAAACCATTGAGTGGCGTTGTGATGAATTCCTCCTCATACCCGGTTTCAGGTCCCGCCCTGCCTCGATTCGCTCCTGCCACCCGAACCTTCCTACCGATTAGATCGCCAATGCTGCCTTCCCCGACCTGCGCTGGCCGATAGCGGTGCGCCGTCAGCCCTGACTACAAGGACCACTTCAGTCAGCCGGATATCGAAAGCCGTACTTACCTCACGCGCTTTATCGACAAGCAACTGGATAAAGTGCTGAAACAGCCATCCGTAATGCCCGAGCACAACTGACCAGCCTGACAACTGCCTGGCCTGCATCCTTGCAGGAAGCAAACAGCGCTGAGCGTTTGAAGTTCGAGTCGCGTGCAACTGGGTGCGACAACACGGGTCAACGGCCAGCTGTTCGTCTGGTTCGATGCTCCCGAGCGACTCGTTGACCAGACCTACGATCTTTACACCGGAGCACAGGAGTTCTGGGTATGAGGCGCTTGGCCGTTTGAACACAAAGACAGTAGAGACAATCCTGGTATTTCATGGCCCGCACCATTGCAGCGCATAGCGCACGCCCTCTTCCTGCCCCTGTTCCAGGTTGGTGCGCATACCCTTTACTGCGCGACACATTCGTTCCGTTTTGCGACGCGCTTACGTTGGCCCAGACCTTGCTAAAGCCTGAAAGAGCAACGTAATGCACCGCCGCAGACCCATCAAAAAAATGAACCAAGGGAGCTAGTCAATGAAGCGTCGCAGCCTGATCAAAGCCTTTACCCTGTCCGCATCGATCGCCGCCATGGGGCTGACCTGGACCGTTCAGGCTGCCGAAACCATCAAGGTCGGTATTCTGCATTCGTTGTCCGGGACCATGGCGATCTCCGAGACATCGCTCAAAGACATGGCCTTGATGACTATTGACGAAATCAACGCCAAAGGCGGCGTCAACGGCAAGATGCTCGAAGCAGTGGTTGTCGACCCGGCTTCCAACTGGCCACTGTTCGCCGAAAAAGGCCGCCAGTTGCTGACCCAGGACAAGGTGGCGGTGGTCTTCGGTTGCTGGACATCGGTGTCGCGCAAATCGGTGCTGCCGGTCTTTGAGGAACTCAACGGCTTGCTGTTCTACCCTGTGCAGTACGAAGGCGAAGAGATGTCGCCCAACGTGTTCTACACCGGTGCCGCGCCTAACCAACAGGCGATCCCTGCGGTCGAGTACGTAATGAGTGAAGAAGGCGGTTCGGCCAAGCGCTTCTTCCTGCTCGGCACCGACTATGTCTACCCACGTACCACCAACAAGATTCTGCGTGCATTCCTGCACTCCAAAGGTGTAGCGGATAAAGACATCGAAGAGGTCTACACCCCGTTCGGTCACTCCGACTATCAAACCATCGTGGCCAACATCAAGAAGTTCTCTGCGGGTGGCAAGACAGCGGTTATCTCCACCGTGAACGGCGATTCCAACGTACCGTTCTACAAGGAACTGGCCAACCAGGGCCTGAAAGCCACCGACGTACCGGTTGTAGCGTTTTCGGTAGGCGAAGAAGAACTGCGCGGCATCGACACCAAACCACTGGTAGGCCACCTCGCCGCCTGGAACTATTTCCAGTCGGTGGAAAACCCGGTCAACAAGAAGTTCGTCGCTGACTGGACTGCCTACGCCAAAAAGAAAAACCTGCCAGGCGCTGACAAAGCGGTAACCAACGACCCGATGGAAGCTACTTACGTCGGTATTCACATGTGGGCACAGGCAGTCGAGAAAGCCAAAACCACTGACGTGGACAAGGTACGCGAGGCAATGGCCGGACAAACCTTCGCAGCACCGTCGGGATTCACCCTGACCATGGACAAAACCAACCACCACTTGCACAAGCCGGTAATGATTGGCGAAGTGGAGGACAACGGTCAGTTCAACGTCGTCTGGCAGACCAAAGAGCCGATCCGCGCCCAGCCATGGAGCCCCTACATTCCTGGCAACGACAAAAAGCCTGATCATCCCGTGAAGAGCAACTGACCTTCGATTGATGATGATCGCTCCCACGCTCCAGCGTGGGAGCGCAGTTCTGGACGCTCTGCGTCCGATCCTGAGCGCGCGGCTCGGTGCATGATTGACGCAGAGCGTCACGAAAGGCATCCCACGCAGAGCGTGACGAACGAGCAGTGTCAGGGCAAACAGCCACGAGCGCTTTGTGGAACGCCACAACAGATCAAGGCCATATTGATATGCCTTCTTATCTCTACCGTATGATCCTCGCCATCAGCCTGCTGCTGCCCCTCGCAGCTCAGGCCGGCGATGCCAGTGATTTTGTCGCAGCCAGTTCTGCGCAACAGGCAGAACTGCTGGAGAGCTGGGCAGCCAAGCCGACAACCGAACGCGTCGAACTGCTTGAAGCTCTGCGCGATGGCCGTGTTGCCGCCGACAGCAGCAAGCGCGCCTGGATCGAAAACAACGATCAATACGTGCCGGTCGATGCACAAGCCCCCGCAGCAGCCGACGCCCCAAACCCTGACGAACCGCGCAAACTGCGCCTGAACAACCGGCTGCGTGGTCTGGTTGAAACAGCGCTGGCCAGCCACCAGTTGCTGGCAGCCGATACGCAACTGCGCATGGCAGCAGCCCTGCAATTGCAAAAAAGCGCTCGCCCTGCACAACTGGAACTGCTGACCGAACGTGTCGCCAGCGAAACCGATTCCAGCGTCAAAAGCGCGCTGACCCTGGCGCTGGCCAACCTGCAAATGGTCGACTCCAGCCCGACAGTACGTCTGGCTGCCGTGCGACTGCTGGGTGAAACCGGTGACCCGCTGGCGCGTACCCGTCTTGAATCATTGCTGGCGCCCGGCGTGGAAACCGACGCTTCGGTACGCGTGGCGGCTGAAACCAGCCTGGCACAGGTGAAGCGCAAGCTGATGATCGGTGAAATCCTCGGTCAGGCGTTCAGCGGCATGTCGCTGGGGTCGATCCTGCTGCTGGCGGCACTGGGCCTGGCGATCACCTTCGGCCTGCTTGGGGTGATCAACATGGCCCATGGCGAGATGCTGATGCTGGGGGCCTATTCAACCTATGTCGTGCAACTGATGCTGCAGCGCTACGCGCCAGGTGCCATCGAATACTATCCGCTGATCGCGCTGCCGGTGGCGTTCTTCGTCACCGCCGCTATCGGCATGGCCCTGGAACGCACAGTGATTCGTCACTTGTATGGCCGCCCACTGGAAACCCTGCTCGCCACCTGGGGCATCAGCCTGATGCTGATTCAGGCCGTGCGTCTGGCCTTCGGCGCGCAGAACGTTGAAGTCGCCAACCCGCAATGGCTGTCTGGCGGTATCCAGGTGTTGCCTAACCTGGTATTGCCCTACAACCGCATCGTAATCATCGCCTTCGCGCTGTTCGTGGTCGTACTGACCTGGCTGCTGCTGAACAAGACCCGATTGGGGTTGAACGTGCGCGCCGTGACCCAGAACCGCAACATGGCCGCCTGCTGCGGCGTGCCGACCGGGCGCATCGACATGATGGCATTCGGTCTGGGTTCGGGTATTGCAGGTCTGGGCGGCGTCGCCCTGAGCCAGATCGGCAACGTCGGCCCCGACCTTGGCCAAAGCTACATCATCGACTCATTCCTGGTGGTGGTGCTCGGTGGTGTCGGGCAGCTGGCCGGTAGCGTGATGGCGGCCTTCGGGCTGGGCATCGCCAACAAGATTCTCGAACCGCAAATCGGCGCTGTATTGGGCAAGATCCTGATCCTGGCGCTGATCATTCTGTTTATCCAGAAACGTCCGCAAGGCCTCTTCGCATTGAAAGGACGGGTGATCGACTGATGAGCCAGCCATTGATGGTAACTGCCGCGCAAAAAGTCGGGCCCAAGGGCACGCTGACCGCAGGCATTGTGATATTGGCTGTGCTGTTGGCACTGCCGTTGCTGTCGTTGTTGCCTGCCGATAACAGCTTTCAGGTATCGGCCTACACCCTGACCCTGGTGGGCAAGATCCTCTGCTACGCCATTGTCGCCCTGGCGCTGGATCTGGTCTGGGGCTATGCCGGACTATTGTCGCTGGGCCACGGCCTGTTCTTCGCGCTGGGCGGTTATGCCATGGGCATGTACCTGATGCGCGAGGCCGCAGGCGACGGTTTGCCTGCGTTCATGACTTTCCTGTCGTGGACCGAACTGCCGTGGTACTGGGCAGGCACCGACAATTTCCTCTGGGCGCTGTGCCTGGTGGTCCTGGCGCCGGGGTTGCTGGCGCTGGTGTTTGGTTTCTTCGCCTTCCGCTCGCGGATCAAGGGCGTGTATTTCTCGATCATGACCCAGGCCCTGACGTTTGCCGGCATGCTGCTGTTCTTTCGCAACGAGACCGGCTTTGGCGGTAACAACGGGTTTACCAACTTTCGCAGCATTCTGGGTTTCAGCATCAGTTCCCAAGGAACCAGAGCGACGCTGTTTCTGGCGACGGTCGTGTTGCTGGTTGCCAGCCTGTACATCGGCTGGCGTCTGGCGCAGAGCAAGTTCGGCCGGGTTCTGACGGCGTTGCGTGATGCGGAAAACCGCCTGATGTTCTGCGGTTACGATCCGCGCGGCTTCAAGCTGTTTGTCTGGGTCTTGAGCGCCGTGCTGTGCGGCCTGGCCGGGGCCCTGTATGTGCCGCAGGTCGGCATCATCAACCCCAGCGAAATGTCCCCGACCAACTCCATCGAAGCTGCGGTTTGGGTAGCATTGGGCGGCCGTGGCACGTTGATCGGCCCGTTGTTGGGCGCGGGTCTGGTGAATGGCATGAAAAGCTGGTTCACCGTGGCTTTCCCGGAATACTGGCTGTTCTTTCTCGGCGCGCTGTTCATCATCGTCACGCTGTACCTGCCCAAGGGCGTGATCGGCTTGCTGAAGAAAAGGAGCGAGCAATGAAAACCACTCCTACCCCGTCGTTCATGCTTGAACCGGTTCTGGCACCCAACTCCGATGCAGGCACCAGCCGCGATGCGGTAGGCCTCGGCAAAAGCGCTGGCAAAGGGCTGAACACGCGGCACGGCACGATCCTGACGCTGGAAGACATCAGCGTCAGCTTCGACGGCTTCAAGGCACTGAACGACCTGAATCTGTACATCGGCGTGGGCGAACTGCGTTGCATCATCGGTCCCAACGGCGCTGGCAAGACCACGCTGATGGACGTCATCACCGGCAAGACCCGCCCCAGCCACGGCAAGGCCTGGTTCGGTGAAACGCTGGACCTGACGCAGATGAGCGAAGTGCAGATCGCTCAGGCCGGGATTGGCCGAAAATTCCAGAAGCCGACGGTGTTCGAAGCCTTGAGCGTATTCGAGAACCTCGAACTGGCGCAAAAGACCGACAAATCGGTATGGGCCAGTTTGCGTGCACGGTTGAGCGGCGAACAGCAGGACCGGATACACGAAGTGCTGGAAACCATTCGCCTGACCACCTCCATGCACCGTCCGGCAGGCTTGCTGTCCCACGGCCAGAAGCAGTTTCTGGAGATCGGCATGCTGCTGGTTCAGGACCCGCAACTGCTGCTGCTCGACGAGCCGGTGGCGGGCATGACCGACGCCGAAACCGAATTTACCGCCGAGCTGTTCAAGGGCCTGGCCGGCAAGCATTCGCTGATGGTGGTCGAGCATGACATGGGCTTCGTCGGCTCGATTGCCGACCACGTCACCGTGCTGCATCAGGGCAGTGTATTGGCCGAAGGCTCGCTGAACGACGTGCAGGCCGACGAACGCGTAATCGAAGTGTATTTAGGGCGCTGACGCAACGAACTGATCGGCGCGCGGCACGGAAATACCTGTCCAGACGCCCCGCGTCCCAACATTACGATTACGCTGCAACCGACGAGAACATTCACCATGCTCCAGGTCGAAAAGCTTCATCAGTATTACGGTGGCAGCCACATTCTTCGTGGTCTGTCGTTTGATGTGAAGGTCGGTGAAGTCACCTGCCTGCTGGGCCGCAATGGCGTAGGCAAGACCACGCTGTTGCGTGTGCTGATGGGCTTGTTGCCGTCGAAGGAAGGCTCGGTGCAATGGGAAGGCAAGACCATCACCCAGTTCAAGACGCATCAGCGGGTGCATGCCGGGATTGCTTACGTGCCGCAAGGCCGGGAAATCTTCGGCCGGCTGACGGTCGAGGAAAACCTGTTGATGGGCCTGTCACGTTTTCCGGGCTCCGAAGCCAAGGAAGTGCCGGCATTTATCTACGAGCTGTTCCCGGTGCTGCTGCAGATGAAACATCGGCGTGGCGGCGATCTGTCCGGCGGTCAGCAGCAGCAATTGGCGATAGGCCGGGCACTGGCGAGTCGTCCACGCTTGCTGATTCTCGACGAGCCTACCGAAGGTATTCAGCCCTCGGTGATCAAGGAGATCGGCGCAGTGATCAAAAAACTGGCCGAGCGCGGCGACATGGCGATTCTGCTGGTCGAGCAGTTCTACGACTTCGCGGCGGAACTGGCCGATCAATACCTGGTGATGTCGCGGGGAGAAATCGTCCAGCAGGGCCGTGGCGAGAACATGGAGACCGACGGGGTTCGCGGTCTGGTGACTATTTAATTAATGCGCCAATCCGTTATCGTGCCGCACTCGACAAGCCAATGAAGACACCATGAATCTGCCTGCCAACACCGCCCTTTTCACCCCCAGCTGGCATGCCGAGCTGGAATTGGGTTATGGCCGTTTCGATGACTGCACACGCCCGACCCAACGGCGCCACAAAGGACCGCTGCGGGTGCAAAAGCATCTGTATGCCGAAGGGCCGCAGGTGTGCCAGCACATCATCGTTCACCCACCGGGCGGTATCGCCGGGGGAGACCGGCTGGATATTTCGGCCACGGTCGGTGCCGATGCCTGGGCACAACTGACCAGCCCCGGCGCAGCGAAATGGTATCGCGCCGCCAGCCCGGCCTTTCAGCAACTTGAACTGCACGTCCACCCCGGCGCGACACTGGAATGGCTGCCGCAGGAAACCATCGTCTTCAGCAATGCCCAGGCAGAACTCACCACCCGCATAGAACTGCACGGTGACGCGAAGCTATGCTACTGGGATGTAGTAGCACTGGGCCGTCCGGCCAGCGGCGAGTGTTTCGAGCAGGGGCATTTTCAGTCGCATCTGGATATCCGTCGCGACGGCACATTGCTCTGGCACGAACGGCAACGCATCATCGGTGGCGACGGGCTGCTGGACTCGCCCATCGGTCTGGACGGCAAAACGGTATTCGCCACCCTGCTACTGACCGGTGAAGTGAGCAGCGATCTGCTTGAGGCCTGTCGCTCGCTGTCGATGCCCAACCCGGTACGCGGTGATCTGACCCAATTGCCGGGCCTTGTAGTGGCTCGCTGCCTGGCAGACGAAGCATTGCACGCGAGGGCCTGGCTGATACAAATCTGGAAATACCTGCGCCCTGCCCTGCTGGGACGCGAGGCAGTAACGCCAAGAATCTGGAACACCTGATTGATGACTGGACGCTCTGCATTCCAGGCTACACCCTCGGCGCTGATGCACTCAGCGTGGTACATAAGTCCTGAAAAGCCCGAAAATCGGGGCTTTTAGCGCTTCTGCCCGCAGGGCGTGGGAGCGAACTTGTTCGCGAAGACAATGTTTTAGGCGCTGCATTTTCGGCGACTACACCGGCCCCTTCGCGAACAAGTTCGCTCCCACGGCCTTCGGCCAGAACCCAAAACAGACTTATACATAACAATGAGGGCTCAAGCCTGGGAACGATCAACCACCGAATTTGAAGACACGGAAACCCCATGGACCTGACACCACGCGAAAAAGACAAGCTGCTGATCTTCACCGCCGGACTGGTTGCCGAACGGCGTCTGGCGCGCGGCGTGAAGCTCAATTATCCGGAAGCCATGGCTTACATCTCTGCGGCACTGCTGGAAGGCGCGCGTGACGGGCAGACCGTCGCTGACCTCATGCACTACGGCACGACCCTGCTGACCCGCGATCAGGTCATGGAGGGCATTGCGGAGATGATCCCGGAGATTCAGGTGGAAGCCACCTTCCCGGACGGCACCAAACTGGTCACCGTGCATCAGCCGATTGCCTGAAGGAGTGATCATGCAAGACGTGATTCGCGATGCCCTGCCGGTCGATCTGCCAGGCATTCTGGCCATCTACAACGACGCAGTGCTCAACACCACGGCTATCTGGAATGAACAACCGGTCGACCTGGCCAACCGCCAGGCCTGGTACGCAGCTCGCCAGAGTCAGGCGTATCCAATTCTGGTGGCCGTCGATTACGCAGGCGAAGTGCTCGGCTATTCATCGTTTGGCGACTGGCGTCCCTTCGAAGGGTTTCGCCATACGGTGGAGCATTCGGTCTATGTTCGCGCAGACCAGCGCGGCAAGGGGCTGGGGCCGCAACTGATGGCATCGCTGATCGAACGGGCCAGAGCCTGCGACAAGCACATGATGATAGCCGCCATCGAAAGCGGCAACGCGGCCTCCATCGCCCTGCATGAACGCCTTGGCTTTCAGACCACCGGACAAATGCCGCAAGTCGGCACCAAGTTCGGCCGCTGGCTGGACCTGACCTTCATGCAACTGGATTTGTCGCCCGGTGTTCCGGCACCCGCGTCACAAGCACCCAAGCCCCTCTAGAGAGCACGCCATGAACCATGCACAACTGCGACGTGTTACCGCTGAAAGCTTCGCCCATTATCGCCATGGCCTGGCGCAGTTGCTGTTCGAAACGGTTCACGGCGGCGCATCGGTGGGGTTCATGGCTGATCTGGATATGCCGCAAGCGTACGCCTGGTGCGATGGCCTGAAGGCCGATATCGCCGCGAGCAGTCTGCTGCTGTGGGTGGTGGCCGAAGACGATAACGTGCTGGCCAGCGCGCAGTTGTCACTGTGCCAGAAGCCCAATGGCCTGAACCGCGCCGAAGTGCAGAAACTGATGGTGCTGCCCAGCGCCAGAGGTCGTGGTCTGGGCAGGCAACTGATGGACGAAGTCGAGCAGGTTGCAGTGAAACACAAGCGCGGGTTGCTGCACCTGGACACCGAGGCGGGCTCGGTGGCTGAAGCGTTCTATAGCGCGCTGGCCTACACCCGCGTCGGCGAACTGCCAGGCTACTGCGCCACACCGGACGGTCGACTTCACCCGACCGCCATTTATTTCAAAACCTTGGGGCAACCGACATGATCCCTGGTCAATACCAGATCCAGCCCGGCGATATCGAACTCAACGCCGGACGCCGCACCCTCAGCCTGACCGTCGCCAACAGCGGCGACCGGCCGATTCAGGTGGGCTCGCATTTCCACTTTTTCGAAACCAATGACGCACTGACCTTCGATCGCGCCGCCAGCCGAGGCATGCGCCTGAATATTCCCGCCGGCACCGCAGTGCGCTTCGAACCGGGCCAGTCCCGTGAAGTCGAGCTTGTGGACCTGGCCGGATTGCGCAAGGTGTACGGCTTTGCCGGACGGGTAATGGGCAATCTGGATTGAAGCCTTTTTGAATATCGTTCCGACGCTCCGTGGGAATGCAGTTGGTGACGCAGGGCGTCGCCGGATGCATGCCAACGCGGAGCATTGGCACGAGAATCAGTCAGGTTTGCGTACAACGATGCATAAGGAATCACCATGAAGATTTCCAGACAAGCCTACGCCGACATGTTCGGCCCCACCGTTGGCGACAAGGTTCGGCTGGCGGATACCGAGCTGTGGATCGAGGTCGAAAAGGACTTCACCACCTATGGCGAAGAAGTGAAATTCGGCGGTGGCAAGGTCATCCGTGACGGCATGGGCCAGGGCCAATTGATGGCCGCTGACGTGGTCGACACGCTGATCACCAACGCCCTGATCATCGACCATTGGGGCATCGTCAAAGCGGATGTCGGCATCAAGAATGGGCGCATCGCAGCCATCGGCAAGGCCGGGAACCCGGACATCCAGCCAGACGTGACCATTGCGGTCGGCGCGGCCACCGAAGTCATTGCCGGTGAAGGCATGATCCTCACCGCTGGCGGCGTCGACACGCACATCCACTTCATCTGCCCACAGCAGATCGAAGAAGCGCTGATGAGCGGCGTGACCACGATGATCGGCGGCGGCACCGGCCCTGCCACTGGCACCAACGCCACCACAGTCACGCCCGGTCCTTGGCACATGGCGCGCATGCTCCAGGCTTCGGATTCGTTTCCGATGAACATCGGCTTCACCGGCAAGGGCAACGTCAGCCTGCCCGGTCCGCTGATCGAGCAGGTCAAGGCGGGCGCTATCGGTCTGAAGCTGCACGAGGACTGGGGCACCACGCCTGCGGCCATCGACAACTGCCTGAGCGTTGCCGATGAATACGACGTGCAGGTCGCGATTCACAGCGACACGCTGAATGAGTCAGGTTTCGTCGAAACCACCCTCGCCGCATTCAAGAACCGCACCATCCACACCTACCACACTGAAGGCGCAGGTGGCGGCCACGCGCCGGATATCATCAAGGCCTGTGGTTCACCGAATGTGCTGCCCAGCTCGACCAACCCGACCCGGCCCTTCACCCGTAACACCATCGACGAACACCTGGACATGCTCATGGTCTGCCACCACCTGGACCCGAGCATCGCCGAAGACGTGGCCTTCGCGGAAAGCCGCATCCGCCGCGAAACCATCGCCGCCGAGGACATTCTTCACGACCTGGGCGCCTTTTCGATGCTCAGTTCCGACAGCCAGGCCATGGGCAGGGTTGGCGAAGTGATCATGCGCACCTGGCAAACCGCCGACAAGATGAAGAAACAACGCGGCCCCCTGCCGCAGGACGGTCCCGGCAACGACAACTTCCGCGCCAAGCGCTACATCGCCAAATACACCATCAACCCGGCGATCACCCATGGCATCAGCCATGAAGTGGGCTCCGTCGAAGTCGGCAAGTGGGCGGACCTGGTGCTGTGGCGTCCGGCGTTCTTCGGTGTCAAACCGACCCTGATTCTCAAGGGCGGCGCCATTGCCGCCAGCCTGATGGGCGACGCCAACGCTTCGATCCCGACCCCGCAACCGGTTCACTACCGCCCGATGTTCGCCAGCTACGGCAGCTCGCTGCATGCCACCAGCATGACCTTTATCAGCCAGGCAGCATTCGACGCAGGCGTACCGGCGTCACTGGGCCTGAAGAAGCAGATCGGTGTGGTCAAAGGTTGTCGCACCGTGCAGAAGAAAGACCTGATCCACAACGACTACCTGCCGGACATCGAAGTCGACCCACAGACCTATCAGGTCAAGGCCGACGGCGTGCTGCTGTGGTGCGAACCGGCCGATGTGCTGCCGATGGCACAGCGGTATTTTCTGTTCTAGCAAAGCGCTCGAAAGTGGGGGGCTCTTGTTGAGCCCCTGCTGCTCGACGTACAAACTGGATTAAAGCCCTAAGGCTCAAGACGCCCCAGGAATGTCTCTTTAGAGTTCAGTATCTGCAACGACTGCAGCGAGTCGTTGATGGCGTCGAGCATGCCCAGATCCTGTTCAGTCGATTTACCCTGCAACACCCGATGCAGAGCAAGAAATACGCTGAGTTTGCCTCCAGCCATATAGTCCCGTTTGCTTACTTTTGCATCTGCCAGTATCTCCCCCGCCAGCGCGATCTGCTCTTCGACGAACGCTGCAAACTCTGTCTTCAACATGTTGAATCTCCGGTTATGAGGTGAGTAGCAACTCATCCAGCACTTGCACCATCCGCTCCCTGGTTTGCTGCCCTACAAGGTCTTCCCGTACTCTTTTGCCATCCTTGAAAAAAAACATCGTCGGACCGTGATTTATCTCGTACTCGTTCGAAGTCACGGGGTTCAAAGAGTCTTTGAGATCCGAATCCAGCTCGATCTCTACTCTGATCAGGCTTACCTTTTCGGCGTATTTCTCTTCCAGCGCATCAAAAATGGCATCCATTCTGGCGCTGGCGTTTTGATCACCTCGTTTACTGACTTTCCCTTTCGTCGAGAACTCCACCGCCACAAGCCTGTGGCAGCTGGCATCGACAACCTCTTTCTGGAAGGTTGAATCGGTAGCAGTGATGACACTCATGTTCAGGCCCCTCATTCAATTAATCGCTGATTGAACATAGGCCTGCAAAAAAAGGGCGTCTACTGACAGAAATGACAGTGAACGCCCTGTTTGTCGCGTCATGCAAAGGAGGTAATATGCGCCCATCTTCCGTCACGCTCCTCCAACAAGGTAGTCGGCCATGCGCCTTTCCGAGTTCATCGTTGTTCATGTGGATCGCATTGTCGATGAATGGGAAGACTTCGCCAGGACTCTGAAACCTGCCGCCGACTCGATGAGCAAGCTGGAGCTGCGCGATCACGCCAAATCGATTCTGCTCGCAGCTGCACGGGACATGAAAACCGCGCAGAGCAAAATCGAGGAGATTGCCAAGGCCAGAGGCGAGGAGCTTAACAAGACGCCAAGCCTGGACGAGGCCGCCAGCAGCCACGGCGAGTTGCGCCATGAGGTCGGCTTTGATCTGGTGCAGATGACTTCGGAATTCCGCCACCTGCGCGCCAGCGTTATCCGTTTATGGGTAGAAAGCCTTGCAGCACCACAGCTGGCAGATTTTCAGGACGTGATTCGTTTCAACGAGGCCATTGACGAAGCACTTGCCGAGTCCACTGCCGCCTATGCCGAACGGGTAGGCCGCTCGCGGGACATCTTCCTCGCCATTCTGGGTCATGACCTGCGCGCGCCGCTTCAGGCCGTCAGCATGTCCGCCGAGTTGCTGGCGCGCAAAATAGCGCAGGATGAGAAAACCCATTCATATATCTCGCGCATTCAGATGAGCACTCGTCACATGGGCGCGATGGTCAGCGATCTGCTTGAGTTTGTGCGCAGCCGTCTGGGCGCGGGCCTGCCGGTGGAGCGTAAGTACATGGACCTGGCGCATGCCTGTCGCGAAGCCATCGAGGAAGCCTGCGCCGGACATCCCGGCGCTGTTCCGGTTCTGGAAGTCGAGGGCGACACAAAGGGCAACTGGGACGCCGCGCGGATGGGCCAACTGCTGCAGAACCTGATCGGCAACGCCATGCAGCATGGCGCGGCCGCCCACGAGATCAGGCTCAGGATCAGCGGCAATCAGAACACTGTCGAGCTGATTGTGCATAACGAAGGCAAGCCGATTGCCGAAGACGCAATAGGTACCATCTTCGACCCGCTGGTGCGCAGCACCCATGAGGACAGCGACACGCGCAACACCACTACCAGCCTCGGGCTGGGCCTGTTTATCGTCAAGGAAGTGGTCAACGCCCACAGCGGCAGCATCACCGTCACCTCGACCATAAACGAAGGCACCACGTTTACTGTGGTACTGCCCAGAACCTGACTCAGGCGGTTGATCGCGCAGCCACGCAGTCAGCTCAACCCTTCCACTGCGCCCGGGGATCAAACGAGGAGCTGTCTGCCAGTTTCTGCCACAGTGCCCGGGTTGCCTCGTCGGTGTGCTTGGGCACAACGATTTTCAGCTGGGCGTAAAGGTCGCCCCGCTCGCCGCTCTTGTTCATCAGGCCGTTACCCTTGATCCGCAGGCGCTGACCGTTCTGACTGTCCGGGCGGATGGTCAGGTTGATCCTGCTGTTCAGCGTCGGTACCGCCACCTTGGTGCCCAGCACTGCTTCCCAGGGTGCTAGTGGAACGGTGATGACCAGATCATGGCCCTCGACCTCGAACAGAGGGTGCGGTGCAAGGCGAATGATCAGGTACAGATCGCCATTGGCACCCCCGCCCACTCCAGGCGCGCCCTGGCCCTTGAGACGAATGCGCTCGCCGTCAACGACGCCCGCTGGAATCTTCACATTCAGGGTCTTGGTAATATCGCTCATGCGCTGCCCGTTGGGGCTGTGCTGAGGCACCTTGAAACTGACCTGCTTGGATTCACCCGACAAGGTCTCCTCAAGGAAGACTGCCAGCTCCATCTCTACGTCCTGCCCAGTACGCCCCGGGTTGCGGGTACGGCCGCCCTGCTGTGGCCGACCACCGAAAATGGAGCTGAAAAACTCTGAAAAGTCTGCCGTTTCCTCGAATCCGCCAGCGCCTGCGCCAGCCCGGCTTTGCCAGCCTGGCGGGGTCTGGAACGGACGCCCCTGCCGACCGTACTTGCGCAGTTCATCGTACTCGGCGCGCTTGTCAGGGCTGCTGAGCACTTCGTAGGCTTCGGACGCTTCCTTGAACTTGTCTTCGGCGCCTGCTTCCTTGCTGACGTCAGGGTGATACTTGCGCGCCAGTTTGCGATAGGCGGTTTTGATCGCCTTGTCGTCCGCAGTCGGCTCAACGTCAAGTATCTTGTAGTAGTCTTTGAAATCCATGTAACGATCACCCATCCGAATTATCCGGCAAAGCCAGATACGCTGGCGTCACGCGCCCAGCTCCCTCTGTTCACGAGGTATCTGGATTACCTAACGTCGAAAATTTATAGATAGCCGGCCGTCTTTGCAGACGGGTCGATAGCTCGACAACATCGTGTTCGACAGCCAGGTCTACCGAGAATCCCTTCAAGATTGGGGGTAACGGGCTTCAGTTCAAGCCTTGACGGTAAATACAGTCAGGTAAATATAAGCGACGTGTCGCGCTACGCAATTGGCGCGCGCTGACATAAACTGCGCGGCCGTTTTTTGACTGGAACGTAAAAGACATGAATGACCAATCCCCGGCCCGTGCCTGCGGCATCGATTTCGGCACGTCCAACTCCACCGTCGGCTGGCAACGACCCGGCGTGGAATCGTTGATCGCGCTGGAGGACGACAAGATTACTCTACCGTCGGTGGTGTTCTTCAATATGGAGGAACGCCGCCCGGTGTATGGCCGTTTGGCGCTGCACGAGTATCTGGAAGGTTATGAAGGCCGCCTGATGCGCTCGCTCAAGAGCCTGCTGGGCTCAAAGCTGATCAAGCATGACACCAGCGTGCTGGGCACGGCGATGCCGTTCAAGGATTTGCTGGCGCTGTTTATCGGCGAGCTGAAAAAACGCGCCGAGCACACGGCCGGACGCGAGTTCGAGCAAGTGGTACTGGGCCGCCCGGTGCATTTCGTCGATGACGATGCACAGGCCGATCAGGAAGCCGAAGACACTCTGGCCGAAGTGGCCCGCAAGATCGGCTTCAAGGACGTGTCGTTCCAGTTCGAACCTATTGCTGCGGCATTCGACTACGAGTCCACCATCAAAGACGAAGAGCTGGTACTGATTGTCGACATCGGCGGCGGTACATCGGACTTCTCGCTAGTGCGCCTGTCACCTGAGCGACGCCAACACGATGACCGTCAACAAGACATTCTTGCCACGGGCGGCGTGCACATTGGCGGCACCGACTTCGACAAGCAGTTGAGCCTGCAAGGCGTAATGCCGCTGTTCGGTTACGGCAGCCGCATGAAAAGCGGCGCCTACATGCCGACCAGCCACCACATGAACCTGGCGACCTGGCACACCATCAATGCGGTGTACTCGCAAAAGTCGCAGCTGGCGCTGGGCAGCATGCGTTACGACATCGAAGACACCGGGGGCATCGACCGCCTGTTCAAGCTGATCGAACAGCGCGCCGGGCACTGGCTGGCCATGGAAGTGGAAGAAACCAAGATCCAGCTGACCCACGCTGAAAACCGCCATCTGCCAATGGACCGGGTGGAAGCAGGATTGAGTGTGGACCTGAGCCGGGTGATGTTCGAGGCGGCAATCGACGCTCAGCTTGAGCGTGTGCGCAACAGCGTGACGAAATTGCTGAGCGACGCGGGCGTGAGTGTCGAACAGGTCAACACGGTGTTCTTCACGGGTGGCTCGAGCGGCATCCCTGCCCTGCGCAACAGCGTCTCGGCCATGCTGCGCAACGCGCGCCACGTCGAAGGCAACATCTTCGGCAGCATCGGCAGCGGCCTGGCGATTGAAGCGAAGAAGCGCTACGGCTAGTGGTATGACTCGGAGCGCAGGCACGGTAGTTAAAGAACTATCGTTCCTCACGCTCCAGCGTGGGAATGCCGTTCGTGACGCTCTGCGTCACAGATTCCAGCCGCACCGCAGACTCTAGCCAGTCAGATATCCACGCGCCCTAGACCAACCCTTCCTTCTGCAACTCGCTCTTCAGGTACGCATAGTAAATCGGCCCTGCCACCACACCCGGCAGGCCGAATGCGGCTTCGAACAGCAGCATCGCCAGCAGCAACTCCCACGACTTGGCATTGATTTGCCCGCCGACGATGCGTGCATTGAGGAAATACTCGACCTTGTGAATCACGATCAGGTAACCCAGCGCAGCCAGCGCTACCCAGATCGAGATCGACATGCCGACAATGAAAATCAGCGTGTTCGACATCAGGTTGCCCACCACCGGCAACAGGCCGAGCAGGAACGTCATGATGATCAGGGTCTTGGTCAGCGGCAGGTGAATACCGCACAACGGCAGGACAATGGCCAGGAATACCGAAGTAAACGCAGTGTTGAGCAGGGAAATCTTGATCTGGGCGAAAACGATGTTGCGAAAAGCCCGGCTGACCAGATACAGACGATCGAACAGTGCGGCAGCCAGCGGCTTGCGCGCATGCACGTCGGAAATACGCTGCAAGGCGATGATCGCGCCCAGCACCATGCCGATCAGCATGGTGACGAACATGTGTGCCGCGCCCTTGCCGATCAGCTGCAACTCGCCGACGTGCTTCTGCAGCCACTGCCCAAGGGAGACCTGAAACTCCGCCGCACTGGCAGGCAGATAGGCATCAATGAACGGCGGTAGCTGACCCCGCGCGCGATCCACCAGGGTCATGAACTTGTCCAGCGAGGCCCCGGGGTTTTCGGCTTCGTGCAGCACAAAGCTGATCACACCGGCAAAAATCAGTGTCAGCAGGCTGACCACCACAGTACCCAGTAGCGCTACCGCCAGCCAGCGGGCGCGTTCGCCGGAGATGAGGCGCTGCAACTTGGGGGTCAGCATGTTGACCAGTTCGAACACCAACAGTCCGGCCAGCAGGCTGGGCAGCAACTTGAATGGCAACACCAATAACAGACCGCCAAATACAAGAATCCAGCTGGCTATTAACACCTGACGCGCAGAAAACGTTGGCATAGACCCTCAACGGGCAACACAAGGAAGGTGGGCAGTCTGCCAGCCTTCTTAGTCGAGAACCAGTGATCCGAAAGCCGGAAAAAGTGCGGCGCAATCATCTGCCCGATGATCGGCTCGATAACGGCGCCAAAGTGCAGTGTTTACTGCACCCGCGCGCCTGCTCCGTAACGATGGGTATGGCCGGAAAATTATTTCTTCTTGAGACAATCACTCATGAAACTCTTGCGAGCATCGCCCTTGAGTGCCTGAGTGCTGGCAGTCGCATTGCAGGTCTTCATCTTGTCGTGCTGGGTAGCTGCCGGCGCTGGTGCCGCTTTCAGGCAAGTGCTCATGAATGCCTTGCGCTCGTCGCCCTTCAGCGATTTGGCGCTGGCGTCGGCATTACAGGTGGTCATTTTGTTCTGCTGCGCAGTCGCCGCGAAACCCTGGGCAGACAGCATCAAGCCAACGAGCAACAAAGGAATACCGAGCTTCTTCATCGATCCACTCTCCAGAACCACTGCACCGGACGGCGCAGGCTGAGATTAAGTGTAGTCAGATGTTGCGACACATGACGGGGCAAACAGCATCGCTGCTGGCATTCTCGAACAACAGGCGGATAATTACGCCTCGCTTTAACGATGATTCCCTCATGCAATATGCTTTTCCACTGATTACCGTCCTTATCTGGGCGATCAATACGGCCGTCACCAAGGCGTCTGCCGGAGTGATCTTTCCGGCTGAAATAGGCTTTTATCGCTGGGCGCTGGCCGGCTTGCTGTTCACGCCCTTCATGCTCAGGCCTGTCTGGGCAAATCGCGCTGCAATCAAACCGGTGCTGGGCAAAATTTTCATTCTTGCCGTGCTCGGTACAGCGATGTACCAAAGCCTGGCGTATTTCGCAGCAAGCCTGACGACCGCCACCAACATGGGGATCATTCAGTCGCTGGTGCCCATGATGGCGCTGGGGCTGTCGATAGCCTGCCTGGGCAATCGCCTGACCTGTGGCGCGCTGCTGGGCGCTGTGCTGTCGTTTGTGGGAGTGGTAGTCGTAGTGTCGGCGGGCAATCCCGCGGAGCTGATCGAGCATGGCGTCAATCGGGGCGATGTGATGGTGCTGGTGGCCGCTGCGTCGTATGCGGTCTACAGCACGCTATTGAAGAAGTGGCAGTTGTGCCTGCCGCCCCTGCAATTGCTTTACGTGCAGATTCTACTGGCGCTTATCGTGTTGCTGCCGCCATTTATCCTGTCGGCAAAAACCGGCTTGAATGCCAGCAACATTCCGATGGTGCTGTACGCAGCCATTCCGACTTCCATGCTTGCGCCATGGTTGTGGATGACCTCGATAATGCGCCTGGGGCCCAGCCGCACAACGCTGTTCTTCAACCTGATGCCGATCGCCACGGCATTGATTGCCGCGGCGACGCTGGGCGAACAACTTGCGATCTATCACCTGTTCGGCGGAGCGCTGACCCTGTGCGGCGTCATCCTTGCAGAACGCTGGACGACTCCGCTGCGGTCAAAGGCGAGTTAGGCCGTCGCGCTGCCTTCGCTGCCCTCCACACTATGAATCGACACATCGGTGATTCCGGCGGCGTGAGCCATGCCGGCTTCACCGACTGAAAGATCGTCCAGCTCTACATGGTGCTTGAGCGCCAGCTCGTGTACCACTTCGATGATGGGCACATCCAGATTCTCGATGACGTCTACGTGGTGCTCGCCCAGCAAGGTGTACTCGATTTCATACAGTTCTTTATCGCTCATCGCATCTTCCTGGCCGTCACAGAGGAGCGGCTGATTAACGAACTACGGTCCGACAACCGATGACCGAGCCCAGGGCCGGACCCTAATGTCCGACCGTGCCATCAGATTGACCTCGCGGTTTCGGGAACGTGCTGGCGAATATTCAAAGGGCCACCTCGCGGTCATGGATCTTGTCGCAAGAGATACTGCCGTATCGCCATCTTTTTTTTCGAACTCTTACCCCGGTTTCCTGCTCAAAGTGCTACCGGGCCAAGACCGGCTCTGACATGTGGAGCAATAACGATGTACAAGAAAATCTTCGCGGCGACTTTTGTATTGGCGACGATGGCCGGCTGCAGCAACACAACCGTGCAGAACCCGGTGGATTACGTCACTTATCGCAACGAACCGCTGGTCAAGCAGGTTGAAAACGGCATGACACGCCAGCAGGTCCTGACCATCGGCGGCGAGCCGTCGAGCACTATCGAGCGTAAGGTCAACCCAGGCACCTGCAACAATTACGTTCTAGCCAAAGATGGCCACAAACAGGTTTACCACGTCAGCTTCAACAGCGACGGCCGTGTCACCAACAAAGGTTTCATGACCTGCGAACAACGCGAGAAGAACGAAAAAGCGATGTAACGGAAATAACTTACAGACGCCCGACGCGCAATGCGACGGGCGTTTCTATTTTGATGTTTAAGTATTAAACCCGTCATTAGACATTGCGTTTCAAACCACCGCCTGCGCCTTGAAACCAAGGTAAAAATTTGCTGCCATAGCACTCATCTTAAAATCACTACACCGCATCACTGATGACCAAGGAGAGGTTCATATGGCTTTCGACGCTTTTATTCAGATCGCAGACATTCCCGGCGAGGCGCTGGACGAGAAGTACAGCAAGTGGACCGAAATAACCGGCTATAACTTCGGCGTCAGCCAGAGCACTTCTGCCATCGCCAGCTCCTCGGGCGGCGCTTCATCCGGTCGTACCACCATGACCAACTTCACCTTCACCAAATACCTCGACAGCGCCAGTTGCAAGCTGATGGAAGCCAGCTGTGCAGGCCAGCACCTCAAAGAAGTGAAGCTGGTGCTGTGCCGCGCAGGCACCGACAAACTCAAATACTACGAAGTGGTTCTCGAGGAAGTCATCATCGCCGACTACACCCAGAGCGCAAGCGCCGGCATCCCCATCGAAATCGTACAGCTCAATTACGGCCGCATCAAAACCACCTACACCCTGCAGAAACGTGTCGATGGCACAGCAGGCGGTAACGTGGCTGGCGGCTGGGACCGGATCAATAATAAAAAGTACTCGTGAGGCACGACCATGGCCGAAGCACGATCCTTCATTAACTCCAGAACACAGACCTTCGATTCTTTGAAAGCCAACCTTGCGCTGCCAAAGAATGCCAAAGCCAAATTCGTCGCCCTCAATTCCCACATCTCGGGCGGCGTTGTACTGGCCGGTGAGTTGGTCATCGTCGGCGACGCGTCCACGCCCTCGTCTACCGCCCAGGAAGCTTTCCTGATGGCCAAGGCTGCGGAAGTGCATACAGCGTTGCTGGTGAATGGCGTGGAGGGAGATGACTTTTTTCTTGAGAATTTTGAGTTGCTCAAGCAGACGATTTCTTATACATCCATGGGGATAGGCGCCACGAGTGATGGCTGGGCCAAGCATATGGACGAGATCAAGAAAGCCCTTCAACAGATCGAAAAGCTCTACCGGGAACACATGGGCTCCGGCACGATGACCCAACGAGACGCTTTCTACGCCAAACGAACTGAGTTGTTCATGAAGCTTGATAAGCTGCTGAACAATTTTCTGGCGTATGGATCCGGACTGCGCAACGAAGGCTCGATCAAACGACTGCTTGGACTTTCGACTAATAGCTACATGCACACAGGAGAAATCGCGGGATACGCTGACAAGGTATCTGGCGTGGCCAAAGCCTCCAAATGGATCAAGAGAGGAACGTATATAGGGACTGCGCTTGAGGCGGGCGCCACAGGGCTTTCGATTCATAAGGCCTGTACGGTAGGCCGCGAGGAGCAATGTCAAAGGGCGAAATATGTGGAGGGGAGCTCATTACTGTTTAGTATCGGAGGCTCCACTGTTAGCGGGGCTGGGGGTGGGTACATAGCTGGCGGTATATGTCTTGTGGCGCTAGGTATCACAACAGGGCCTGGGGCACTGGCTTGCACTGTAATCGGGGGTGCAGCTGGAGGATGGGTAGGCGGAGAAGGAGGCCAATGGGTCGGCGAGCGAATTGGAGAGTACATTTATGAGGCAGTTTCAAAATGACAAATATCCCAGTAGGCTTGATCGGTATACTCATAATGGTACCTATGATACTCAACCTTTTCGCCACCGCTATCATTGCGCATAAGTACGTTGAGATCATTGAGGAGCAGCTACCAAACTGCTCTTCCGTACAGACCATTAGAGAGGCATGGTCAGGTGGAGGCCTGCTCGGAAAGGTTATGCGCGGCGGCGTTATTTCAGTAGTGCTAATGTTACCAAAACTAAGCGCCAGAAGAGGAGTCATTGATGCCTCGGAGGTTGAACGCCTTCCAGCACGTTACAAAAACCTCTTGATCATTCCGACAACCATAACCTTTATTTTATTCACAGCGATGATGGCGCTCAGAATCGCCGGACACTACCTAGGACTTTAAGGTACTAGACGAGATCAAAAATTGACCAGTATCGAGTCAGGATTAGCAGACATTATTATCTTTACAATTATGGCGCTCAGCTTGCCCTCTATTATTTATGTAGCGCACATTTACACAGGTGGAATCGAATCACAGCTACCAAAATCCTCATTCGTCTCATCAAACCGAAAAGTACTGTACGCAGGTGGCTTACCCGGCAAACTTAAAGGCTGACTGATGCAGATGAGTTGAACAAATTCACTGGCCATCTCAAGAGGAGATTACTAATACCCGGACAATTCCATTGGCGTGCGCCGCAGCGCCGAGTCATCTTCTAGCGCACTGATTAAGCTTCAGGGCATTGTAATTCTCACATCTTCTAAAGTTCAGAGACGCAAAAAATCAGCTCAAACAGGGAGCCAACGTATTGAACACTGTAGAGCCTGGCATCATAGCCGGCATCATCATGGCTTCAGTATTTCTAAATTTGATTACAATGGCATATACAGCACATCGGTACATCGACACTGTCGAGTCACACCTATCGAACTGTCAGTTTGTAAATGATTATAAGCGACTGTATGCAGGTGATGATTTACGCAGCAAAGTGCAGCGCCTTTGGATGGCTGCATTGGTTTTATCGACGCCGGGCCTGCTTATCAGAAGGAAACTCGTCGATCCTCAGGATCTTAAAAACTTTCCTGCGGAGCTCAAAGTGCGCATTCTGGCGGCGTGGATGATCGGCATGCTAGCCATGACGGCATCCGTGATATTTTATTTCTGGACCAAATACCTCTAACGAGCAGCGTCTGACGCCCAGTCCATTTCTGAAAAAATCATTACCGCGCCCCAAAGAATCCTTCAGAGCGCAGTGTCCACGCAAACAAGCAGGTTGACGCTTAGAAAACCAGCTTGAACAGGGCGATGACCACGACCAGGCCGATCAGAAAGATGATGCCGACGGTGCTTCCCAGAAACTTAAGCATTGTGTATCTCCACGATTTATTTGGGTCTCATGGTTGGGACCGCAGCGTTCTGCACTCGTTTCTTATATTTTTACATTCAGTCACAACCGTCCGCACCGGCGAAAATCCGATAAAACTTTTCCCCTCCTCCAGCACTCACAACCTTTGCTGATCCTGCCGGGCAACACACAGAGCGGGACAGCAAAACCTGATGAACCCTGGAGATAAATGATGATTTCTGCACCGCAATCACAGCTTTCCGATGTAAATACTCTGCGCCAGCGTGCGCGCCAGAACGTTGAGAATGGTGCTGTGACTGAAGGTTACAGCGCTGACCGCGAAACCGTACTGCGCCTGCTCAATGAGTCGCTGGCCACCGAGCTGGTCTGTGTGCTGCGCTACAAACGCCACTACTACATGGCGTCGGGCCTCAAGGCGAGCGTGGCGGCAGCCGAGTTTCTGGAGCACGCCGAACAGGAAGCACAGCACGCCGACAAACTGGCCGAGCGTATCGTGCAACTGGGCGGCGAGCCGGAATTCAACCCGGACCTGCTGTCGAAGAACTCCCACGCACAATACGTTGCGGGCAATACGCTGAAGGAAATGGTCTACGAAGACCTGGTTGCCGAGCGCATCGCGGTCGACAGCTATCGCGAGATCATTCAGTACATCGGTGACAGCGATCCGACCACCCGCCGTATCTTTGAAGAGATTCTTGCTCAGGAAGAAGAGCACGCCGACGACATGTCGGACATCCTCGAAGGCCTGTAACAAGCGGCGACAAGTGAAAAGCCAGGACCTGTGTCCTGGCTTTTTTGTGGACAACTGGAATGCGTGACTGCTGCACAACTATCGTTCCGCACGCTCCAGCGTTCGTCGCACGTATTTTTTGTGGGAGCTAGCTTGCTCGCGAAGAAGCCATTACAGCCCCCT
Organism: Pseudomonas syringae group sp. J254-4; assembly: GCF_032586855.1. Classification (NCBI taxonomy): domain Bacteria; kingdom Pseudomonadati; phylum Pseudomonadota; class Gammaproteobacteria; order Pseudomonadales; family Pseudomonadaceae; genus Pseudomonas; species Pseudomonas syringae group sp. J254-4. The sequence continues at coordinate 173,473 of NZ_JAWHOO010000006.1, forward strand.
GAAAACAGGGCGCGTGGACCATCGCTTTCGTGAGCAAGCTCACTCCCACGGGAATCGCCACTCAGCCTGATGCCACGGTGCCAGCCCCGTTTCCGGGATCTTCAGGACTTGTGTATAACGCTGACAACTCCAGCGCGACAGTACATTTCTGGAAATCACTTCACCGTCTTCGGCGCCTTGCCGGTGCGCATCTGCTCCAGCAGCGGGCCGCATTGGTTCGGTGCGCTATCGCCGGTCGCGACCAGCGCCAGCAAACCGGCCACCGGGCCTACGGTCGCACCGAGCAGGACCATGCCGGCGCCGCGCAGCAGTAACGGGCCGGACTGCACGCCTGCATTGGGCTTGGCGAACGGGCCGTTGACATACAGTGGCGAGCGCAGCGAGAACACGCGGAAGCCCTTGGACTCCGGGTTGACCTGCAGGTCCAGCTGCTCTGTCTTCATATTTGCGGTGCCATTGATGTAGATGATGGCGTTCTCGGTATCGAAGACGAACAGCCGACTGGTCGCCAAGCCGTCCTTGATGCCAAAGTCAGAAGCCGCGCAATTGATCTTCACGTCCTTGTCGCCAAACAACTTGCCCACCACGTAGTTGCCTACGTTGAGCCCGGCGATCTCCATCAGGCCACGGCTGATCGCGCCGTCGTTGACCAGCATTTTCATTTCACCGTTGGCGGTGCCGAGCAAAGCGGCAACCGAGTTGCCTCGGCCACTGATGTCGGCATCGCCGTTCAGCTCACCGAAGCTGGTTTTCATCGGTTCAAAGGTCGGGAACAGCTGCTTGAGCTTGAAGTTGCGCGCCGACAGCTTCGCCCTGCCCTGCAACGGTTTGTTGCGACCGTCGAGGCGGATATCCGCATCCAGCTTGCCGCCTGCCACTCCAAAGCGCAGCGGCTCCAGGCTCAATTGACCATCGTTGAGAATCAGATGGGTATACAGGTCGGTGAACGGTAAGTCCGGGCTTTGCACAATGCGCTTGCCGGTGAACTCCACGTCGGCATCCATCGCTCGCCAGCGGTCAGTCTGAAACTCTTCTACGGGCAGGACCTTGCCCGACGGCTGCTTGCTCTCGCCACCGCGTTTTTTCTGAGCGGCATTCGAGTCCGCACCAATCAGCGGCGCGAGGTCGCTGAACAACAACTGATTGGACACCAGCACGCCGCTCAGCTTCGGCCGTGGCTGGCTGGCGACGTAACCCAGATCGCCGTGGATATCGCTGTTGCCGATCTTGCCGTTGAAGCCTTCGTAACGAAAGTTGGCCCCTGCCGGGTCATGCAGTTTAGCGATCAGGCGGCCATCAGTGGAGTAAGCCGGAGAGTCCGGCAGGGTAACGCCGGTCAGCGGGTACAGATTGCTCAGGCTCGCGCCGGAAAGTTTAAGGCGCAGATCCAGCGCACCCAGGTTCTGTGGGTCGGTCAGGGTCCCGGCGATGACCGCATGAGTATCACCGACCTTCACATCGGCCTGCACCGGGAAAGGCTGACTGGCATCCTTGAGCGCCAGAAGGCCACCCACCTTGCCGGTGCCGCTCAGTTTCTGACCGTGGTACTGGCCTGTTACAGCCAGACCAAACGCATAGTCCTGAGGTACTGCGCCCTTTTCCTGAGCCTTTTGCGCTTCCTTGCTGCCAACGATTTCGCCAAACGGGATCGGCTTGCCGAGCAAGTCGATCACCACATCCAGATTGGCATTCAGTGTCTGGTCATTGAAACTCACCAGTCCCTTGTCGAACTTGATGGCTCCGATATCCACCACCCACTTGGAAGGTTCAGCGTTCGGGTCGGATTTGGGCAGGTCGAACACCCAGTTGGCGCGACCATCGGCCAGCCGCTCAAGCTTTGCCTCGGGGCCGGTCAAATCGATACGCGGAATGACCACTTGCTGAGCCAGCAGTGGCAACAGCGACAGACGAAACTCAACGTGCTTGAGAGTGACCATCTGCGGGGTTTTCGACCACTCGGGATTACCCAGTGTCAGGTCATCGGCCACGAAGTGCGGAGACGGCACCCAGGCACGCCAGCCACCGAGCTCGGGCTCGCGCGTCCAGCGCACATCCAGGTCACCATTGATGGCGAACGGGCGATGCAGCGCTTCGCTGACTTTCTCATTGAGGGTAGGTTTGATGCGATTCCAGTCGAACGTGACAAGCACAATGACCAGTATGGCCAGCACCACCAATAACGTGGCACCTGTCCAGGCGAAAATCTTGCGGCTGCGCGTCATGCGTGACTCTCCAGAAAACAGCGCCCCGACCCTGGCGCGCTGAATACGACATGAATGTTCGACTGAAAAACGCGCCGAGGGTTTGATTTGAATACGAAATCGCACCAAAGGCCAGCACCTGTATTGCAACGCACGCCGAAGCGACTCACTGAAAACCCTTTCGACGCAGGTTAAGCGCATTTGCTAAAGTGCAACCCAGCCTAATCCAAGAATCGTTTGAGCCATGCTGCCCCGCGCCGAACAGAAACAACAGACCCGAAGAGCCTTGCTTGATGCTGCCCATCAGTTGATGGAAAGCGGGCGCGGCTTCGGCAGCCTGAGCCTGCGGGAAGTGGCGCGCACGGCGGGCATCGTGCCGACCGGGTTTTATCGCCACTTCGAAGACATGGACCAGTTGGGCCTGGCGCTGGTGAGTGAGGTCGGCCAGACCTTCCGCGAAACCATCCGGCTGGTACGCCACAATGAATTCGCCATGGGCGGGCTGATTCGCGCGTCGGTGAAGATATTTCTAGAGCGTGTAGCGGCCAATCGCTCGCAGTTTCTGTTTCTGGCCCGTGAACAGTATGGCGGCTCTCTTAAAGTGCGTCAGGCTCTGGGGGCTCTGCGCGAGGGCATCAGCGCCGACCTGACGGCCGACCTGGCAAAAATGCCCAAATGGCAGCACCTGAACGCTGACGCGCTGTCGATCATCGCCGACCTTGTGGTCAAAAGCGTGTTCGCCATGCTGCCGGAACTGATCGACCCTCCACCCGCTTCGCTTGCACCGCACCTGACACCTCAGGCCAAGATTACCCAGCAACTGCGCTTCATCTTTATCGGCGCACGGCACTGGCGTGGGCTAGGTAGTCACGATTGAGCGTCAGTTGAAGCCAGCCAGAGCACCAAAATAGATCACTTTTTTCGTTGCGCACCATTAGTGATCACGTCAAGGCCGTGCACAATTAAAAAGTCAGGCATTTCCGCCAGCGATTTCCTACAGCCTGCCCTGTTGGCAAGCCCCTTGCTCTGATTTGAAGCATCGTAATTGGCTGGAAGCTATCTAATGCTGGTGATTCACAACCGAATCGAACCTCAGGCCGAATGGGCCGCCGAGCTGCATTTGAATTTCGAGGCACGCAGCAAGAGTCGCCTGCGCTGCTTCAGTGCGGAAAACGAAGACGTCGGCCTGTTTCTGCAACGCGGTCAATCGCCCCTGCGCGATGGCGAGTTTCTGCAGGCCGAAGATGGCCGCGTGGTGCGCGTTTGCGCACGCCCGGAAAAGCTGATGCACGTTACTTGCAGCAGCACCTTCGAACTGACCCGCGCGGCCTATCATCTCGGCAATCGTCACGTAGCCCTGCAGGTCGGCGACGGCTGGTTGCGCCTGCTCGATGACTACGTGCTCAAGGCTATGCTCGATCAACTCGGTGCCACCGTCGAAACCATCGAAGCGCCGTTCCAGCCGGAACATGGTGCCTATGGCGGTGGGCATCACCACTCGCGTGCAGGCGAAGAGGATTTCAACTATCCGCCCCGCATGCACCAGTTCGGCGTGCGCAAGTGAACAGCGCCTGGGCGCTTTTGCGTCTGGCCAGCCCGCAGCTGCCGATTGGCGGCTACAGCTATTCACAAGGGCTGGAAATGGCCGTGGAGCAGTCCATCGTGGTGGACCCGCAGACTGCAGGGCGCTGGATAAGCGATCAGCTGTTGCTCAATCTCGCTCGCTTTGAGGCACCCTTGCTGCTGGCCCATTGTGAAGCAGCGTCAGCCGGTGACTGGGGCCAACTGCTGCAAGTCAGCGAGCAACACCGCGCCAGCCGCGAAACGCGCGAGCTGCATCAGGAAAGCCGGCAGATGGGTTATTCCTTGCAACAACTGCTCAATGGCCTGCCTGAGCTGGATCGCGATGCACGCCACTTTCTTGAACAGACTGCAGAGCCACACCTGGCCCTGGGCTGGGCGCTGGCCTCACGTGCCTGGCAGATCAGCCCGCAAGACGCGCTGGCCGCATGGCTGTGGAGCTGGCTGGAAAACCAGCTGGCCGTGCTGATGAAAACCCTGCCACTCGGCCAGCAAGCTGCGCAACGCCTGACCAGCGAGCTGTTGCCGTTACTGCAGCAAGCGCAGGTCAATGCCTCCCGACAAGATACCCACCATGCAGGCAGCGCGGCCTTCGGCCTGTCCCTGGCGAGCATGGCGCATGAACGTCAATACAGCCGGTTATTCCGGTCCTGATCAGTATTTATGGAGAACTCAATGAACAGCCAACCTCTGCGCGTCGGCATCGGTGGCCCGGTAGGGTCCGGCAAGACAGCCCTGACCCTGGCGCTGTGCCTGGCATTGCGCGACCGCTATAACCTGGCGGTCGTGACCAACGATATCTATACCCGCGAAGACGCTGACTTTCTGGTGCGCAACGAGGCACTGGCCCCTGAGCGCATCATCGGCGTTGAAACCGGTGGTTGCCCGCATACCGCCATTCGTGAAGACGCGTCGATCAACCTGGAGGCGGTTGACCAGCTCAATCGTCGCTTTGAGGGCCTGGACCTGATCATTGTCGAATCCGGTGGCGATAACCTTTCCGCGACCTTCAGCCCGGAGCTTTCCGACCTGACCATTTACGTGATCGACGTGTCGGCCGGCGACAAGCTGCCGCGCAAAGGTGGCCCGGGTATCTGCAAGTCAGATCTGCTGGTGATCAACAAGATAGACCTCGCACCGCTGGTGGGCGCGTCACTGGAAATGATGGACAGCGACACGCGCAGGATGCGTGGCGAAAAGCCTTTCGTGTTCAGCAACCAGAAAACCGGTCAGGGTCTGGAGCAGATCATTGCCTTCATTGAACGCCAGGGTCTGCTGACTGCAGCCGCCTGAATTCACAACCAAAAGGAACCCGTCGATGAACTACAAAAAAGCCCTTGGCGCCCTCGCGCTGCTGCTGATCCCGACTCTGGCGATGGCCCACCCCGGTCATGGCGATAACGGCCTGATAGCGGGTATCAGCCACCCGATTGGCGGTCTGGATCATTTGCTGGCAATGCTTGCCGTCGGCTTGTGGGCCGCACAACAGCAAGGTTCCGCACGCTGGGCGCTGCCCTGCACCTTCGTCGGCACCATGCTGATCGGTGGCGTGCTGGGCTTTGAAGGTCTGAACCTGCCAGCACTGGAAAGCGGCATTGCCGCGTCGGTACTGGCGCTGGGTCTGGCTGTGGCACTGGCAGTGCGTCCGCCCTTGGCACTGGCCGTTGCAGCGACAGCACTGTTTGCGTTGTTCCACGGTGTGGCGCATGGCCTTGAGCTTCCTGACATGTCCAGCCCATGGGCTTACGCAGCAGGCTTCGTGGCAGCAACTGCAGCCTTGCATGCGGCAGGTTATGCCGTGGTTCGCGTATTGCCTCAGGCGGCAGCACCGCTGGTGCGCATCGCAGGTGCAGCTTCTGCGGCAACGGGTGTGTGGTTGCTGGCGGGCTGATCGGATTTCCGGCTGATCGTGCCCACTTGGCCTGGAACAATCAGCCGGGGACGATCAGCGGGAAAGCGCAGGAATGCGGTACAGGTAGAGCAGCACTGCGCTGGCAAACGCCAGCAGGCAGACCGGCAAAGGGTGCAAGCCGAACAGCACCGCGATGGCGGCGATCCAGGCGGGCAGCCCGGCAGCGAGAAAGGCCACACGGCGGACAGCAGCCAGTTTGAGCCATGCTGCCGGTTCTTCCGGCGTGTCGAGTGCAGCCTGGGTAGCCGTTAACGCGCGCTTGTAAGCCCCGAAGGGCTTCAGGCTGACGAACATCGAGCCTATCCCGGCAATGAACAGCGGTATCGCCAAAACAGGGATGAGCGGCTCGCTGGCACCGAAAAACACACAGACCACAAGCAATGGCGCCAATGTCAGACCCAATTGACGCCACCAAGCCATTTCCAGCTTTTGGCGCACCTCGCTGCGTGTCACGCGGGGCCGACCTCACTTTGATGCTCGTTACCCATCATGTGCCCCAGCTTGCCCGCCTTGGTCGCCAGATAAAGGCGGTTGTGCGGGTTTTGTCCGGTGTGCAACGGCACACGCTCGGCGACCTTGATGCCCATGTCGGTCAAGGCTTTGACCTTGCGCGGGTTATTGGTCATCAGACGCAGCGACTGAACGCCCAGATGTTGAAGCATCGGCAGGCAGATCGCGTAATCGCGCTGGTCGGCGGCAAAGCCCAGACGCTCATTGGCCTCTACCGTGTCGGCACCGCCATCCTGCAGCTCGTAGGCGCGGATCTTGTTCATCAGGCCGATACCGCGCCCTTCCTGACGCAGATACAGCAATACGCCGCGCCCTTCGGTAGCAATGGCGCGCAGGGCGGCCTCAAGTTGTGAGCCGCAATCGCAACGCTGGCTGAACAGGGCGTCGCCTGTCAGGCATTCGGAATGCACGCGGCCAAGAACCGGCGCACCGTCCGCCACATCGCCCAGACTCAGGACGACATGTTCTCGGCCGGTTGCCGACTCGATAAAGCCGTGCATGGCAAACTCTGCAAAGGGGGTGGGCAGTTTGGAAGCGGCGACAAATACGACGGGCACCGTGTGCTCCTGATCAGTATGAAGACTGGAAATTCGCAAGATTCGCATTGTAACAGCAGGTTCCTGCGGACGCTCAGGCTGAATTCTCGGGCGTTTAGATCATAAAGTTCGATAGATAGATGCAGTGCATCGCTTCACTGCGCACTGCCGAAATGCTGGTAGCCACGCGTATCGGGCGTGACATCCAGCCCTGCGCCGTCGACAACAATGACACCCTGGCCCTTCTCTACCCGGCCAATCACATGCACCGGCCAGCCTTCATCCAGCAAGCTGGCAAGGTGCCCGGACGGCAGCGTGAAAGCCAGAATGTAATCGTCGCCACCGCTGAGCGCAGCCTGCCGGGCAGACGGCAGATCGAACAACGTCAGCAACTGATCAGACATCGGCAGCCTGTCACGCTCGACGACCAGCCGGACGCCTGATGCACGGGCAATGTGTCCGCAATCAGCCAGCAGCCCATCGGAGATGTCCAGCGCCGACGTCGCCCTGCCCCGCAATGCCTGCCCCAGCGCCAGTTGCGGTTGCGGCGACCAGTAGCGGGCCAGCAACGCCTCGGCAATCGAAGCCTCGGTGCTGCGTTGCTTCAAGACCAGGGGCAACGCACCTGCGCCATCACCCAGCGCGCCGCCAACGCAGAGCAAGTCACCCGCGCAAGCGCCGCTGCGCGTCAGGGCCGAGCCGGCTGGAACAGCGCCGAACACCGTCAGCGTCAGGCTCAAGGGCCCGCGTGTGGTATCGCCGCCGATCAAACGCAGCGAACAGCCCTGCGCCATGTGATTGAGGCCGCGAGCAAATGCCTGCAGCCAGTCGGCATCGACCTGCGGCAGGGTCAAGGCAAGGGTAAACGCGACAGGACGAGCACCCATTGCCGCCAGATCACTGGCAGACACCGCCAGCGCACGCTGGCCGAGCAGGAAAGGGTCACAGGCTTCAGGAAAATGCACCCCGGCAACCAGGGTATCGGTCGAGATCGCCAACTGCTCGCCGGGCGCTAACGCCAGCAGCGCGCAGTCGTCGCCGACCCCCAGAGCAACTTCCCCGCCTGCCTGCGCACAAGGCGCAGCGGCGAAGTAATTGCGGATCAGCTCGAACTCTCCCATAAAGGTCAGGCGCGAATCAGCGCTTGTGGGCCTTCACTTCGACTTCACGCAGGCGCGGTGCCAGCTTGTCCAGCACACCATTGACGAACTTGTGGCCGTCAGTAGAACCGTAGACTTTGGCCAGCTCGATGCCTTCGTTGATTACAACGCGGTAAGGCACGTCGATGCGCTTGAGCAGCTCGAAGGTGGACAGGCGCAGGACGGCCAGTTCAACCGGGTCGAGTTCTTCGATGGTCAGGTCGAGGCAAGGCGAGAGCGCGGTGTCGATCTCGGTCTTGTTGGTGGCCACACCGTGCAGCAGCTCACGGAAGTAGGCGCCGTCGACATTGCTGAAATCGTTGTCTACACGAAACTGTGCTTCGATCTCGTTCAACGCATGGCCAGCCATGTGCCACTGATAAAGGGCCTGAGTAGCCATCTGCCGCGCTTCGCGACGTTTGGCACTTTTGCCCTTGGCAGCTTCCGGCGATTTGGCGTCGCGCGGGTTGAACTGGTCGGTATCGTCGGAAATCACTTGGCCTCCAGCTGCGACAGCAGGCTTACCATTTCAATGGCGGACAGAGCAGCTTCAGCGCCCTTGTTACCGGCCTTGGTACCGGAACGTTCGATGGCCTGCTCGATGGAGTCGACGGTCAGTACGCCGAAAGCGACCGGAACGCCGAACTCCATGGACACCTGAGACAAGCCTTTGACGCACTCGCCTGCAACGTATTCGAAGTGCGGAGTACCGCCACGGATCACCGCACCCAGCGCGACGATGGCCGCGAATTCGCTGCGCTGGGCAACTTTCTGCACGACCAGCGGGATTTCGAACGCACCCGGCGCACGGATGATGGTGATGTCGCTTTCGCTGACACCGTGGCGTACCAGCGCATCAACGGCACCGCTAACCAGGCTTTCCACGACGAAGCTGTTGAAACGGCCCACTACCAAGGCGTAGCGGCCTTGTGGGGCGATGAAGGTACCTTCGATGGTCTTCAAGGTCATTCGGTGAGTCTCGTATTAAAGAGCAAGCCCGCCTTGGGGCGGACTTTGAGGGATATTAGGCCACGAATCGCAACTGTCAGGCCAAAAGCTGCGAAAAAACCGTCTTTCGCACGCCCCGACCTGCCGGTATTTATTCGGAGGGAACGTATTCTACAACTTCCAGATCGAAACCGGATATCGCATTGAACTTCATCGGTGAACTCATCAGGCGCATTTTGCGCACGCCGAGGTCACGAAGGATCTGCGAACCGGCACCCACCGTGCTGTAAGTGGTCGGCGTCTTGATCGGTTGCTGCCCTGCCGTTTCGCGAATGTGAGCCAGCAGCACATCGCCATCCAGCGGATGACCGAGCAACAGCACAACGCCACTGCCAGCCTCGGAAACCGCTCGCATGGCGGCGCGCAGGCTCCAGCGGCCGGGCTGTTTGACCATCAGCAGGTCGCGAAGCGGGTCCATGTTATGAACACGCACGAGGGTTGGTTCTTCTGCGCAGATCTTGCCCAGGGTCAGCGCCAGATGCACATCTCCCTCGACCGAATCGCGGTAGGTCACCAGGTTGAAACTGCCCAGTTCGCTGTCCATCGGCTGCTCGGCAATCCGCTGAACGGTACGTTCGTGGATCATCCGGTAGTGAATAAGGTCGGCGATGGTGCCGATCTTGATGTCGTGTTGCCGGGCAAATTCTTCGAGTTCGGCACGTCGCGACATGGTGCCGTCATCGTTCATGACTTCGCAGATCAGGCCCGTCGGCTCGAAACCGGCCATGCGCGCCAGGTCGCAGGCCGCCTCGGTATGACCGGCACGCGCCAGGGTGCCGCCAGCCTGGGCCATGAGCGGGAAAATATGCCCAGGGCTGACGATGTCTTCAGCCTTCGCGTCCTTGGCAGCGGCAGCCTGCACAGTACGTGCGCGGTCGGCTGCCGAGATGCCGGTGGTCACGCCTTCGGCAGCTTCGATGGAAACGGTGAACTTGGTGCCGAAGCCCGAACCGTTGCGCGCTGCCATCAGCGGCAGCTTGAGGGTTTCGCAGCGCTCGCGGGTCATCGGCATGCAGATCAGGCCACGGGCGAAGCGCGCCATGAAGTTGATGTGCTCGGGCTGCACGCATTCGGCGGCCATGATCAGGTCGCCTTCGTTCTCACGGTCTTCGTCATCCATGAGGATGACCATCTTGCCCTGGCGAATGTCTTCAACCAGTTCTTCGATAGTGTTGAGCGCCACGCGGCACCCCCTTGATTCAGGATTTGAGGTAGCCGTTCTCGGCCAGAAAGCTTTCGGTGATCGTGCCGTGGCCCGGCTCGGCGGCCTTGTCACCCAGCAGCAGGCGCTCCAGGTAACGTGCCAGCAGGTCTACTTCCAGGTTGACCTTACGGCCAGGCTGGTAGTCGGCCATGATGGTTTCGCTGAGGGTGTGCGGCACGATGGTCAGTTCGAACTCGGCACCATTGACCGAGTTGACCGTCAGGCTGGTGCCGTCGACCGTGATAGAGCCTTTATGGGCGATGTATTTGGCCAGTTCACGTGGCGCACGCACCGTAAACTGAATGGCGCGGGCGTTGTCCGCACGGGCGACGATTTCGCCCACGCCGTCGACATGACCGCTGACCAGATGGCCGCCCAGACGCGTAGTCGGGGTCAGGGCCTTTTCCAGGTTGACCCGGCTGCCGCTCTTGAGGTCGACAAAGGCGGTGACGGTCAGGGTTTCCCGGCTGACATCAGCCCAGAAGCCATCACCGGGCAATTCGACAGCGGTAAGGCATACGCCATTCACGGCAATGCTGTCGCCGAGTTTGACGTCGGTCAGGTCAAGCTTGCCGGTTTCCACATAAACGCGGACGTCGCCGCCTTTCGGAGTCAGGGCGCGGATGCTGCCAATGGATTCGATAATGCCGGTAAACATGGGTCCTCCGGGAGAACAAGGGCTGCGCGCAAGGCGAAAGCCGGGAATTATACGCCGGGTGCGCGCACAGGGAGAGCGATGACTCGCCAGTCATTACCGACGGCACGCATTTCCACGATGTTCAGCTCCAGCGCTTCGCTCATCTGCGCCAGCGGCAGGTCGAGCAGCGGCCGGGCCGATGAGCCGAGAAACTTGCCGGCGATGAAGAGCTGAAATTCGTCGACCAGCCCGAGACGCGCAAAGGCACCCGCCAGCCGCGGACCGGCTTCGACCAGCACTTCATTGACGCCACGCGTGGCCAGTTCGCCCATCAACTTGCGCAGGTCGACGTGACCGGCACTGTCAGCCAGTGCCAGCATCTCGTGGCCCTCTTCCTGATAGCGGCCTCGCGCCGACGCCGCAGCACAGGTCACGACCAGCGCGCTGCCCGCCTGAAAGAACGGCGCGTCCAGCGGCACGCGCAGACGACCGTCAATCAATACCCGCAGGGGCGGACGCGCAGCGGCCAGCGCGGTCAATTCTGCATTGAGCCCCAACTCATCGGGGCGCACGGTGAGACGAGCCTTGTCGGCCAGCACCGTATCGGCACCGGTCAACACTACGCTCGACTGCGCGCGCAGACGCTGAACGGCAGAACGCGCCTCGGGACCGGTGATCCACTGGCTTTCGCCGCTGGCCATAGCGGTTCGGCCATCCAGGCTCATGGCTATCTTGACCCGCACGTACGGCAGGCCGGTTTCCATGCGCTTGAGAAAGCCTTTGTTCAGCGCTCGCGCTTCGCTTTCCAGCACGCCGCATTGAACGCCGATACCGGCATTCATGAGGCGCAACAGGCCACGGCCGGAGACTTCGGGATTGGGGTCCTGCATCGCAGCGACAACCCGCGCCACTCCGGCTTCGATCAGTGCATCGGCACAGGGCGGTGTGCGCCCCTGGTGACTGCACGGTTCGAGGGTGACGTAAGCGGTCGCGCCTCTGGCCAGCTCGCCAGCCTGGCGCAAGGCATGCACTTCGGCATGCGGCTCACCGGCCCGTACATGCCAGCCTTCGCCAACGATCCGGCCTTCACGCACGATCACGCAGCCGACTCGCGGGTTGGGATGCGTGGAGTAGAGCCCGTTACGCGCCAGTTCCAGCGCACGCGCCATGTAATGAACGTCGAGAGCCGCCTGTTCAGTCAGCAATGCACTTATTCCTTACCCGGGTCGCGGGCCAGACGGTCGATTTCTTCACGAAATTCGTTGAGATCCTGAAAGCGGCGGTACACCGAGGCGAAGCGGATGTAGGCCACTTCATCGAGCTTTTGCAGCTCGGCCATGACCAGTTCGCCAACCACCAGCGATTTGACTTCGCGCTCGCCGGTCGCCCGCAGCTTGTGCTTGATGTGCACCAGTGCCGCCTCAAGTCGCTCGACACTCACCGGACGCTTTTCAAGCGCACGTTGCATACCGGCGCGCAGTTTTTCTTCATCGAAAGGCTGACGACTGCCATCCTGTTTGATCAGACGCGGCAAAACCAGCTCGGCAGTTTCGAACGTCGTGAAGCGCTCGCCGCAGGCCAGACACTCGCGTCGGCGGCGTACTTGCTCGCCTTCGGCGACGAGGCGGGAGTCGATGACTTTGGTGTCATTGGCACCGCAGAAGGGACAGTGCATGGTGGCTGGCAACGAAAGAATGAGGAGCGCCATGTTAGCGCATCCTGCTGGCAAGACAAGGCTGAGGGTTTACGGTATATAGACGCGCATTAAAGCGATGTGAAATTGCCTGCGCTCGGTAATACTGCATGCATGGCGTCACTCAGCCTTTCGATTTTTGTCTTGTGGAGCTCTTGATGACGTTACGCCCCGTTATTCTACTCGGCCTCATTGGCTTGCTGGCCGCGTGCAGCAGCAATGACGCGCCAAAACCGGCTGCTGCACCGCCCGTCGCCCCGGCAATCAAAGTGCCTGCCGGGCCCGGCCCGCTGCAACCGTACCAACGTGAACTCAGCGGGCAACTGCTCGGCGTACCGGCCGGGGCCGAGGTCGAGCTGGCGATGCTGGTGATCGACGAGCGCGGCCGTCCACAGAAGCTGCTGACCAACACCTTGCTGAAGGGCAACGGCCAGTCATTGCCGTTCCAGTTGCGCTTCAACCCGGAAGCCTTTCCGGTAGGCGGGCGTGTCGAACTGCGCGGCCGAGCGAGTCAGTCGGGGCAATTGATACTGCACCTGCCGTCGATGCGCATCGACCAGCCCACCACTCAGGCGCTGGGGCAATTGCAATTCGTCAAGGCGCCATGATTGCTCCGCGACACCTTCAAGACGCGCTGAGCGAACTGCTCGGCGACGCCCGGCTGGTTGTCACAACGCTGCCGGGCACTGAGCTGAAACTGTGGCTGATCGACGATGCCAACATGGACCGTGCCTTCAGCCCGGATGAAACGCGCCGTATTCTGGAAGAGCCACCGTACTGGAGCTTCTGCTGGGCCAGTGGCCTGGCTCTGGCGCGTTTTCTGGCCGAAAACCCGCACTGGGTGGAAGGCAAGCGGGTACTGGATTTCGGTGCAGGTTCGGGTGTGGCAGGTATTGCTGCGCTCAGGGCCGGAGCACTTGAAGTGGTGGCCTGTGATCTCGACCCGTTGGCGATCGCTGCCTGCCGGGCCAATGCCGAACTCAACCAGGTGCAGTTAAGCTACTCGACGGATTTTTTCGCCGAAGCGGATCGCTTTGATCTGATTCTGGTTGCCGACGTGCTGTACGACCGCGCCAACCTGCCGCTGCTGGATCAATTTCTGTCCCGGGGCCGCGAAGCACTGGTGGCAGACTCCCGCGTGCGCGACTTCAAGCACGCTGCCTACCGGCGCCTGACAATGCTGCATGCACACACCCTGCCGGACCTGGCAGAACCCCATGAGTTTCGGGATGTGAGCCTCTATCACGCGGCGCGGTGAGCGCTAAATAACAGCCCAGAATCGCTCAGCTAAACGGTTTCTGTAGGAGCGAACTTGTTCGCGAATACGGTTGTTCGAACGATAAATTTCCAGAGAATTTTCCGTCCCTTTCGCGAACAAGTTCGCTCCCACGGCCTTCGGCCAGAATCAAAAGCAAATGTGTGGATAGCGCTGAGCGTGCGGGGCAAGGATGATGCCCCACCGCCGACGCCGCTTTCAGCATTGCCCTGCGGGCTTTATAGTTGGCGGCATTCAGATTCTTCGAGACGTGCAATGAGCCAGGAAACTGCTTACATCTTCGACGCAACCGCCGCGAACTTTGATCAACTGGTGATCGACAAATCGTTCGACCAGCCTGTACTGGTCGATTTCTGGGCCGAGTGGTGTGCGCCCTGCAAGGTCTTGATGCCCCTGCTGCAGCAAATCACCGAGAGTTATCAGGGCGAATTGCTGCTGGCCAAGGTCAATTGCGACATCGAGCAGGACATTGTTGCGCGCTTAGGCATTCGCAGCCTGCCGACCGTGGTGCTGTTCAAGGACGGCCAGCCGGTGGATGGTTTTGCAGGAGCCCAGCCTGAATCGGAAATCCGCAAGATTCTCGAACAACATGTCGTCATGCCGCCTCCTCCGGCCGCCGATCCATTCAAGCAGGCGCAAGAGCTGTTTGCAGAAAGCCGTTTTGCCGAAGCCGAAGCACAGCTCAAGGTGCTGCTGGGCGAAGACAACACCAATGCCGCAGCGCTGATTCTGTATGCGCGCTGCCTGGCAGAACGTGGCGAGCTGAGCGAAGCCAAGGCGGTGCTGGATGCCGTCACTGGTGATGCACACAAAGCCGAGCTGGCGGGTGCCAAGGCGCAACTGACGTTCCTGGCACAAGCGGCCACTCTGCCGGATGTGGCCGAACTGAAAAGCCGCCTGGCGCAAAATTCTCAGGATGACGAAGCGGTGCATCAACTGGCGATTCAGCAATTGTCGCGTCAACAGTACGAAGCCGCGCTGGATGGCCTGCTCAAACTGTTCATTCGCAATCGCAATTACGCCGAGGGCCTGCCGCACAAGACGCTGCTGCAAGTGTTCGACCTGCTGGGCAATGAGCACCCACTAGTAACCGCATACCGTCGCAAGCTGTTCGCCGCGCTGTATTAAGGCAACTTGCCACCGGCACCGCACCGGTGCCGGTGGCTGAACCGCCAGGTCAGATCACGTCGCGGCGACCCAGCTGTACAGCGGCGCATCCCCGCCACTCTCGACCTTCACGTTCGCAGAGTGACGCAAGCGCACCAGTAAATGCTTGCCTGCCGCAGTACTGCCGGCCAGCCCTTCCAGTTGCCCCAGCAGATCCGGCCCACTCATCTGCCCGGCCTTTTGCAACAATTCCTGTGCGACCTGCCACAGCCTGTCGTCCTGATTAAGCGGCTTGCTCTCGACCACGGCGGCCGATACGTCGGGAGCTGCGGCCTTGAGCTGCGCGCCCAGTTGCGCCCAGTCGCCTTCGTCCAGTTCAAGGGTCAAATCCACCGGCCACTGGCCTACGGTTCCACGAATACGCAACATGATGTGTACCTGCTGACAGTCAGGCGTACATGCTCCCACAGGCTGGCGCGCATGCCCATGATCAACCGTAAAGCCACTGGCTGATGACCGGCTCTTTGCCGTTCATGAAGTTGCCAAGCGCCCGCACGTCATAGACATTTTCCCAATGCTCGACAATTCTGCCATCACGAAACCGCCACAGGCCGCAAAACGGCATGATGATCTTCCGGCCCTCGCAACTGGCGCGCATCTCCCCCAGCACCGAGCCATAGTGCTCGTTGGCAATGATGTCGTGGACATCCATGTACAGGGTCTGACGTGTGCGCCTGAGCAGATTGATCTCGTGGGAAAGCACTGCGTCCTTGCCAATGGCTATGGACAAGCCACCACCAGCGCCCTGATCGGCTTTGTGCAGCACAATGTCAGCGTCGGCGAACTCGGTAATTCGTGTTGGATCCTTGTACACCGCACGCAGGATTTCTCTATTCGGATGGAGCTTGTTCATGAGTATCTTCCCTGATGTCGCACTCGGCTGGCGATGAAAACCCTCCCGGCGCATCCGGCGCAGGTACGGCGATTTTCACTCTCCAGAGTAGGAGCTGCTGACGCGAAGGCTGAGACTACTTCAGCATAAGCACGGGCTGGGGTATTCCAGATAACACCCTCAGGTAACGTCCCATGGAGACCAGATCGTCCAGCGCTCGAACAAAAACCCGTCCACGCACACCGACACTTGTTATAAGATCACATAACAGATTTTTTCGAATATTACCCCCGGAGTCCGCTATGCGCCGTTTGCTACTCGCCCTGCCTTTCGCCCTGTTGCCACTCGTATCTGCCCACGCAGCCGAAGTACATGACCATGATCACGGCGATGAACACGGCAGTCTGGGTGCCCACGAGCATGGCGTCGGACGTCTGGATGTAGTGCTGGAAGGCAAGACGCTGGAGTTTGAATTCGACAGCCCGGCCATGAACATCGTCGGTTTCGAGCACGTTGCGACCTCGGATGAAGACAAAGCCAAAGTCGCCAAGGCGCGAGAGTTGCTACTCAAGCCAAACGCGTTGTTCAGCATCGCCGATGCCGCCAACTGCTCGGCCACTTCGGTGAAACTGGAAAGCCCGCTGTTCGGCGACAAGGATGACGATCACGATGAGCACGCCAAGGGCGGCGATGCCGATCATCATGAGCACAGCGAAATTCACGGCCACTACAAGTTCGTCTGTGACGCACCGGCCGTTCTGAAGAAGCTCGACCTGTCGCAAATCTTCAAAACCTTTCCCGACACCAAGAAGCTTCAGGTACAACTGATCTCGCCAGGCGGCCAGTCGGGCGCAGAAGTGATCGCAGCCAACCCAACGCTGAAATTCTGATCGCACTCTGCGGTACAACGACCGGGCCTGGCCCGGTCTTTTAATTTCCAACCGAGCGTGAGTCAGCCCATGACCCAAGCACTGATCGAGCTATCGAACCTGAGCTTCAACTGGCCAGGCCACCCACAGTTACTGGACATCCCCGAATTTCGCCTGCAAACCGGCGAAACCCTGTTTCTCAAAGGCCCCAGCGGCAGCGGTAAAACCACCTTGCTGGGCCTGCTGGGCGGTGTGCAAAAGCCTGTCAGCGGCAGTATTCGACTGTTGAATCAGGACCTGTCGACACTGTCGGCGGCAGCACGTGATCGCTTCCGAGTCGATCACACCGGCTATATCTTTCAGCAGTTCAATTTGTTGCCGTTTCTGTCGGTGCGGGAAAACATCGAGCTGCCCTGCCACTTTTCCAGCGTCCGCGCCGAGCGTGCGAAGCAACGCCACGGCAGCGTCGAAAAAGCGACCACCACCCTGCTCGCCCACCTGGGACTGAAAGACCCGGCGATGCTGGCACGCCGCGCCGACTCATTGTCCATCGGCCAGCAACAACGCGTGGCCGCGGCCCGTGCGCTGATTGGTCAGCCTGAGCTGGTGATCGCCGACGAACCCACTTCGGCGCTGGACGCCGACTCTCGAGAAGCGTTCATTCGCCTGCTGTTCGCCGAATGCCGCGAGGCCGGGGCCAGCCTGCTGTTTGTCAGTCATGACCAGAGCCTGGCACCGCTGTTTGATCGCAATCTGTCGCTCAGCGACCTGAATCGCGCCGCCGTCGCCGTGGAGATTTGAGATGTATCTGTTTCGTCTGGCCATGGCCAGCCTGGCCAACCGCCGTTTCACCGCGTTTCTCACTGCCTTCGCCATTGCGCTGTCGGTGTGCCTGTTACTGGCCGTAGAGCGGGTGCGCACCGAAGCCCGCTCCAGCTTCGCCAGCACCATCAGCGGCACCGACCTGATCGTCGGCGCACGTTCCGGTTCGATCAACCTGTTGCTGTACTCGGTATTTCGCATCGGCAACGCCACCAACAACATTCGCTGGGACAGCTTTGAGCATTTTGCCCAGAGCAAACAGGTCAAATGGGCGATCCCGGTTTCGCTGGGCGACTCCCATCGTGGCTATCGGGTAATGGGCACCAACGAAGCGTATTTCGAGCATTATCAGTTCGGTCGCCAACAGCATCTGGAAATGGCCGAAGGACGTGAATTCAAGACCGATCCCTTTGAGGTAGTGCTGGGCTCGGAGGTCGCCAAGGCGCTGCATTATAAATTGGGCGACAAGCTGGTACTGGCGCACGGTGTGGCGGCGATCAGTCTGGTCAAGCATGACGACAAGCCGTTCACCGTGGTCGGCATACTCAAGCCGACCGGTACACCGGTGGACCGCACGCTGCATATCAGCCTGGGCGGCATGGAAGCCATTCATATCGATTGGCACAACGGCGCACCGGCGCGAGGCAACGAGCGTATCTCTGCCGATCAGGCACGCAATATGGACCTGACGCCGACTGCGATCACCGCCTTCATGCTGGGTCTGAACAGCAAGATCTCAACCTTCAGCCTGCAACGCGAAATCAACGAATACCGTGGCGAGCCCATGCTGGCGATTCTGCCCGGCGTGGCGCTGCAAGAGCTGTGGAGCCTGATGGGCACCGCGGAAAAGGCACTGTTCGTAATTTCGCTGTTCGTGGTGCTGACCGGTCTGATCGGCATGCTGACCGCGATTCTCACCAGCCTCAATGAACGACGCCGGGAAATGGCCATCCTGCGCTCGGTCGGCGCGCGGCCCTGGCATATCGCAAGTCTGCTTATACTCGAAGCCTTCGCCCTGGCTCTTGCGGGTGTCATCAGCGGCCTTGCACTGCTCTATATCGGCATCTTCGTGGCCCGCGACTACGTGCTCGACAACTACGGCCTGTACCTGTCGTCTATGCCACCTGGCCAATATGAATGGACCCTGCTCGGTGCCATTCTCGGTTGCGCGCTGTTGATGGGAACCGTGCCAGCCTGGCGAGCCTACAGGCAGTCACTGGCCGATGGACTGTCGATTCGTTTATGAGGACCTTCATGATGCGGCGCATGCTACTCACTCTGCTGCTCTCGGTTTCCACTCAACTGTGGGCCGCCGAGCCGCGTGAACTGACCTGGAATGACATGATTCCGCCCGATGCACCCGTGGTGAAGCCGGTAACGGCTCCGATACACGATATGTCCAAGCTGTCCGATGCACTGGCCATGGAGGCAGCGCCTGCGGCCCATCAACTGGCTCCGCATGCGCCAGTGGTCAAGGCACTGGATGGCAAGCTGGTGCGTTTACCGGGCTACATCGTGCCACTCGAGGTCAGTGAGGAAGGCAGAGTGACGGAGTTTTTGCTGGTGCCGTATTTCGGTGCCTGCATCCATGTGCCGCCGCCGCCAGCGAACCAGATCGTGCATGTCACGAGTGAGCTGGGTGTGAAGGTCGATGAGCTGTATCAGCCGTACTGGATCGAAGGACCGATGCAGGCCAAATCGTCTACCAGCGAACTGGCAGAAGCGGGTTATCAGATGCAGGCAGACAAGATATTTGTCTACGAGTTGCCGGATTCATAAGGATGAAGAGGTTCCCAGCGATTTCATTGAGCTGAGTCAAAGTCGCCGCTCGACAGCGCTTTAACATTATGCCCATAAATTTTGACTGATCTCTGGAGCCTCCATGAACAAGCACTTGCTACGCGCGTCTATTGTCGCGCTTGCCCTCACCGCCCCGGTCGCGGCACACGCGTACCAGTCCGGCGACTTCATCGTTCGCGCCGGTGTTGCGCACGTCCAGCCCAATGAAGACAGCGGCGAAGTGCGCCTCGACGGTGCCAAGGTTTCCGGCACTAAAGCGACTGTCGACGGCGAAAACCAGCTCGGCCTGACCTTCGCCTACATGCTGACCCAGCATGTAGGCATCGAGTTGCTGGCTGCTACACCGTTCAGCCACACCGTTTCAGTAAAAGGCCTGGGGCCAGGCCTGGACGGCAAGCTGGCTGATATCAAGCAACTGCCGCCGACACTGTCGTTGCAGTACTACCCGATGGAGCCTTCGTCGAAGTTCCAGCCGTATGCGGGCGTGGGTATCAACTACACCACCTTCTTCGATACCGACCTGACCGGCAACCGCAAGGATCAGGGTTTCAGCAACCTCAAGCTCAAGGACTCGGTTGGTCTGGCCGCTCAACTGGGCATGGACTACATGATCACTGACAACGTACTGGTCAACGCCTCGGTCTGGTACGTCGACATCGATACCAAAGCGACCGTGGACGGCCCTTCTGCCCTGGCCGTCGGCAAGACCAAGGTCGACGTGGATATCGACCCGTGGGTGTACATGGTGGGCGTGGGTTACAAGTTCTGACCTGCACACCTTCAAACGCCACAGACACAAAGGCACCCTCAGCGGGTGCCTTTGTGTTTTGTGGTTTGAACTCTGCGTGCCGGATTCCTGATTATCGTGCCGTGATTTAACCCGCGCCCCGGATTCCTGACTATCGTGCCGATGCTCCGCGTCGGTATGCAGTTCGTGACGCTCTGCGTCACAAATAGGCGCTGCACCGCACGCTCAAGAGCGGACGCAGAGCGTCCAGAAATGCATCACCACGCAGAGCGTGGGGACGATCAGCACTTACAGTCGATGCGGGGCTCACTGCCCCATCAGCAACTCAAGCCCACGAACCAGTGGTGTCGGCTCATCAATGCTGAAGTGCTCGAGAAGGCGTTGGTTACTGGCCCGTGAATGCTTGATGTCGCCCGAGCGCGGTGCCTGATAGCTGACTTCCGGCTGTTTGCCGACCACTTGCGAGAGTGCCGACAGCAGCTCATTGAGCGAAGTGGTCTTGTTCAGACCGACGTTGATCGCGCCCTCAATGGCGCTTTCCCGTGACAGGGCCTGTAGCAACAGCTTGAGCAGGTCGCCCACGTAGAAGAAATCGCGCGTTTGCTCGCCATCGCCAAACACGTTGATCGGCAGGCCTTTCTGGATGCGTTCGGCAAAGATGCTGATCACGCCCGAATACGGCGACGACGGATCCTGGCGCGGGCCGAAGATGTTGAAGAAGCGAAAGATCACCGGCTCCAGACCATGCTGACGGCGGTAGAAGTCCAAGTAGAACTCGCTGGCCAGCTTGTCCGATGCGTAAGGAGTCAGTGGTGCTTTGGTGGTGTCTTCAGTGATTGCTTCGCCTTCGCCGTTGTTGCCGTATACCGCCGCGCTGGACGCGAAGATCACGCGTTTGATGCCCGCTTCGCGCATGGCCTCACAGACATTCAGCGTGCCGATGAAGTTGCTTTGATGGGTGCGCACCGGGTCGTCGACTGACGCCTGAACCGAGGCCACCGCCGCCAGATGCACGACGGCCTTACAGCCTTGCGCAGCGCGCTTGACCAGTTCGGCATCGGCTACGTCGCCTTCGATCAGTTCAACCCGCGGGTTGTCGAGCGGCAAATTGCTGCGCTTGCCCGCCGAGAGGTTGTCGAGGATGCGCACGCAATGCCCGTCGGCAAGCAATGCATCGGTCAGGTGCGAGCCGATGAAGCCGGCACCTCCCGTAATCAGAACAGGGGCGTCAGACATGTCGATAATACCGGTCCAGCAGGCTTGGCAAGCCGGCCCGCCAGGCGCGGGGCTTGATGCCGAAAGTGTGGAGAATTTTCTTGCAGGCCAGCACCGCGTGCTGCGGTTCCTCGGCTGCATCGGGACGCGCGGCGTGAGCCTGTGCGGTGGGCGATTCAATGGCCAGCGGGTGCAGCAGACGCGCTTCGGTGAGCACCGCCTGACCCAGCGCCAGTGGCGTGGTCGCTTCGTGTCCGGCGTAGTGGTACGTGCCCCACAGCGGCGCTTCGCAATCGAGTTGCTTGACGATTGAAATAATCACCCGCGCCGCATCATCGATCGGCGTCGGGTTGCCGCGTCGATCATCGGCCAGCAGCAGCTCTCCGGGTTCTTTGGCGCGCGAAAGAAAGCGGCCAAGCACGCCATCGGCGCTGTCATCCAGCAACCAGCCAAAACGCACAAGCACATGTTGCGGGCAGGTGGCGCGCACGCTTTGCTCAATACGCCACAGCGCCTGACCGCGCAGCCCCAAGGGCACTGGCTCGTCTTTTTCGCTGTAGGCGGTCGCGCGCGAGCCATCGAACACACGATAACTGGAAGGTTGGACCAGTGTGATGTTGTGGTGCTGACACAGTTCGGCCAGGCGCTCGACAGAGCGCTCCTGATGGGTCAGGCGCGCTGCGCTCACGGTCTCCGCCTGAAACCAGTCGAAGTAGTAAGCGAGGTTTATCAGGGCATCGGGGCGGGTGTCATCAAGCAGTTGCGTGAGGCTCGCCACGTCCCAGCCGTCTTGCGGTGGACGTGGTGCGAGGAAACCAATGTCTTCCTCGGCACCCAGACGAATCAGCGCCTGCCCGAGGGCATTCCCGCCGCCCAACAGCATAAGGCGCATTCGCATAGAGTCAGCAGGCTCGGTATCAGATAATCAAACGAACAATTGAAAAACGCCTGCAAACATAACACGTTGCCTGCCAACCCCCAACAGTTGCGCAGCCTGGCGGGTCAATGACGCCGCCACAACGCGTTGCAGCGTCTCATCGCGCCCCATTGATTACTGAGCTGCCGGCCCTGGCGGGCTGTTGCCCTTGGGCAGACCAAGCGGTGCAGGTGCCGGCGCGGAAGGTGTCGCAGCAGCTGGGTCCGAAGGCGCAGGAGGCCCCTCGGCTTCAACGCCAGCCTGCGGGTTGTTGAAGCCCGGTCCCATGACCATCTGTGGATAAGTCTGCGCAAAACGCACGTTCGGGTTTTTATCCACAAGGCGCTTGAGGCGCTCGTTGAAGGCGCGCCCCACTGCGTACTGCCCGCCGGAAGAGGTACGGAATTGCGCGGTCAACACCATGCCGTTGAGGTTCATGCTGTCGACGCCGAACACCTCCAGCGGTCCTTGCAGGTTGTGCTTGAGCAGAATGTCATCGCTGATCGACTGCCCGGTTTCGCGGATCAGCGCCAGCGCATCATCAATATCCGAGTCGTAAGTGAACTGCACCGAGAAGAAGGCATACGCGAACTGCCGCGACTGGTTGGTGACCGCCTTGATCTGCCCGAACGGCACGGAATGGACAAACCCCTTGCCGTCGCGCAGGCGCACGGTACGGATGGTCAGGCTCTCCACCGAGCCGGAATGGCCGGTACTGAGCACCACCCAGTCGCCCACCGAGAAGGTGTCTTCGATGATGATGAACAGACCGGTGATCACGTCCTGCACCAGCTGTTGCGAACCGAAACCGATGGCCAGACCGACAACCCCGGCACCCGCCAGCAGCGGTGCAACGTTGATGCCCAGGTTGGCCATGGTGGTGATCGCGCAGATCACCACCAGAATGATTTTCACCGCGTTGCGCAGCAGCGGCAGAATGGTCTTGATTCGTGTGCTCGGTTGGCGGCCACTGCGATGGTTCGCTGGTGGTTTGAGGGCTTCCTGAATGGCCGTGTCGAGCACCACCCACAGCAGCCAGGTGACCACAAATATCAGGCCGATGCTGCTCAGCGAATCGCTGATCACGCGCCCCAGCGTATTGCGCTGGGCAAACTCGAACATCGAGAAGCCCCAGATACGCCCCAGTATCTCGATGAACCCGATGGCCAGCGCAATGCGCAACACCGCGTACACCAAGCTCAGCAGACGCGCCTTGTACACATGCCCGCCGCGCCCCAGGGATTCGGTCGGTTTGAACAGGTGCTGGAACACTGTGCTCAAAAATACCGTGGTGATCAGCAGAATGGTGGTGAACAACGCACAACGCAGCGCTTCCTGACTGTCTTCACCGGCTCCGATCAGGTTGATCGCCGAGACCAGAATCATCAGCAGGATCGGCAGGTGCCACAGGTTGGAGAAGATTTTCAGCGACTGCTGCAGCGCTGGCCGTTGCAGGCGGCTGCTCAAGGAACGGTTACGAATCAGGTGCGCCACCGGGCGGCGCACCTTGATGATCAGCATGCAGAACACCACCGAGGCAAACAGCCCGGTGAACACTGCAACGCTGGTGGTGACGTTGCTGCCCAACTGGCGGGCGATCTGCGGACTGGTCAGTGCATCGCTCAGCGCCGCCAGAAAACCGACCACAAACAGTGGCCTCGGCGCGTAGCGGCGAATCATGCGTACCGCAGCGCGCTTGTGCCCGGAGTTGAACATCACAATCACACAGAGCAGCACCGAGGTCGACACGATGCCGCTGCTGGTCGCATAGGCAAAGCACAGCGCCAGCGCACGGCCGACCGAAGACGGCATGAAGTGGCTGACGTAGAGAGTCAATGGCAGACAGACGATGGCTGGCAAGGTGAACGGCAACACGTATTTGAGCAGCGCCTGACTGCGCTCGCGCACCCGCATGAATGGCGTTCGGCACAAGCGCACCGCCAGAAAACGACCCAAAGTGGTCAGAACGGCAAACGAGCCGATCCAGACAAACGACAAGGCGAGGAAGTCCCCGGCAACACTCCACGGAGAACGTGTAGTGCGCTTGTTGACCAGTTTCTCCAGTTCGTCGGCTGCACGGTCGGCGCGCAATTGCCAGGCGTCGAAGAGGTTGTCGTCAAGATTGAGCTTTTCCTGGACGTCATCAATGCTGGAACTGATAGCACCGAGCAATCCGCCCTGCACCAGAAGCTCAGGGGCTTCGGCCGCTGCTGGCTCCCCGCCGTCTGCCGGTTTTGCATCCGCCTTTTCAGCGGCCTTGTCATCCGCTTTCGCCGCGGGTTTGTCAGCTGCCTTGGCATCGGCCTTTTCTTTGCCATCGGCCTTCTCGGCCGCTTTGTCGTCGGTCGGCACCGCAGCGCCCATTGGCAGCGCAGGTACATCGGCTGCGTGGAGATTGAAACTGCCTTCGAATAGCAGCAGACCCGACAGGATCAAGATTTTCAGCTGAGACGCCACGCAGTTTTCTCCTTCGATGGGCAAATACAACCATGCACAGGCCAAAGCGCGCTTTGATCCCAAGGAACTGATTCCCTTATGCCCGGCAAGTTCGGTTCCGGCAGGGAAATACGATGAGCCGATGTTTCAAAAAATTGCGCCAGAACAGTACGCTCATTCTTCCCGACTGAACTATGCAAAGCGCCAACTGCCGGAATTATCGGCGGCTGCCGAAGGCGTGCATGAGCCTGTGCGCCAAAGCGCTTGCCCGATCAACCCGACATTGAGAGGAATCTGCATGAGCACGTTCAACGCAAAAGATGGCACCGAGATCTATTACAAGGACTGGGGCGAGGGTAAGCCGGTACTGTTCAGCCACGGCTGGCCGCTGGATGCGGACATGTGGGAATACCAGATGGAATACCTCAGCAGCCGAGGCTATCGCACCATTGCCTTTGACCGCCGCGGCTTCGGTCGCTCCAGCCAGCCGTGGACCGGTTATGACTACGACACCTTCGCTGACGATATCGCCGAACTGATCGAACACCTCGATCTGCGCGAAGTGACGCTGGTGGGCTTCTCGATGGGCGGCGGCGATGTGACGCGCTATATCGCAAAATATGGTAGCGAGCGAGTTGCCAAACTGGCCTTGCTGGGCTCGGTCACACCGTTTTTCCTCAAGACTGACGACAATCCGGAAGGCGTCGACAAATCAGTGTTCGATGGCATCAAGGAGGGTCTGCTCAAGGACCGCGCGCAATTCATCAGTGATTTTGCCACGCCGTTCTACGGCCTGAACAAAGGCCAGAAGGTTTCCGAGGGCGTACAGGCCCAGACCTTGAACATCGCCCTGCTCGCCTCGCTCAAAGGCACGCTGGATTGCGTGACTGCATTCTCCGCAACCGACTTCCGCCCGGACATGGCGAAAATCGATGTGCCGACCCTGGTGATTCATGGCGATGGTGATCAGGTTGTGCCGTTCGAAGCATCAGGCAAGCGCGCCGCCGAGCTGATCAAGGGTGCCGAGTTGAAGGTCTATTCCGGCGCGCCGCACGGTTTTGCCGTGACCCATGCCGAGACACTCAACAAAGACCTGCTGACGTTTGTGCAGGGCTGATATTTTTGTGTAACAGGGAGCCGATTACCGACTCCCGGCAGGCAGCGAATCAGTCGGCCTGAACGGTCAGCTGATTCTGCTCGCCCAGCCCCGCAATCCCCAGGCGCATGCGTTGCCCTGCGCGCAGGAAGACCGGCTCTGGCTTGACGCCCAGGCCCACACCCGGCGGCGTACCCGTGGAGATGACATCACCCGGTTGCAGGCTCATGCAACGGCTCAGGTAGGCGATCAGTTGCGGCACGCTGAAAATCAGCGTGCGCGTATTGCCATTCTGATAACGATGACCGTCGACCTCCAGCCACAGGTCGAGCGAGTGAGGGTCGGCAACCTCGTCGCGGGTCACCAGCCAAGGGCCTATGGGGCCGAAGGTATCGAAGCCTTTACCCTTGTCCCAGGTTCCGCCGCGCTCAAGCTGCCACTCGCGCTCGGACACATCGTTGACCACGCAATAACCGGCAACGTGCTCCATGGCAACGGCTTCGTCGATATAACGCCCGCCCTTGCCGATGATCACGCCCAGCTCGACTTCCCAGTCAGTCTTGAGCGAACCGCGAGGAATTTCGACGTTATCATCCGGGCCGCAAATTGCGCTGGTCCACTTGTTGAATATGATGGGTTCCTTGGGCACTTCCATCCGCGATTCGGCTGCGTGGTCGGCGTAGTTCAGGCCTATGCAGATAAACTTGCCGACCTGCCCGACGCACGCCCCGATGCGCGGTCGGCCCGCAACCAGAGGCAGACTTTCGGGATCAAGCGCAGCCAGGCTGGCAAGGCCTGCCGGGCTCAACACCTCGCCAGCGATGTCCGTGACATGTGCGGACAGATCGCGGATCTGGTAGGCAGCATCAAGCAGGCCTGGCTTTTCCTGGCCCTTTTCACCGTAACGAAGCAATTTCATCGAGTTCTCCCGTTTCTGTCCAAGGTGCAAACCGCGGATTCAGAGGGTAACGCCCTGTTGCCCGGCCTTCGGAAATACGTATTCACGATCGGGCTGAACCCACTGAATCTGGACAGATAGCATCGCAACGGACGCCTTGCCTAATGAAATTTACGACCAACTGCCCAGCACGCCGGTTGGCATTGAGTGGCAGAAAAATCGGGATAACACGCCACTGGTCATAATTAATACACACAGTGAGTATTAATATCACCCCCAGTTCAAACGAGCCCTTTCGTTGAAACGAGCGCCCCTCGAAAACACGACGGACTCGTACGCCTTCAAGGGCCGGCTGAACTCATGTCAACGCTAATACGTCCTGCAGATTCCCCGTCGCAAGCGCGGCGCCCTGACGCCCCAGGAAAACCTTTTCATGAACAATCGATCGATACCGCGTGCTTCTCGATTCCCGATAACGCGCCTTGCGCTGCTGGTTTCATTGAATTCACTGTGCCTGATCAGCCCGTTCATTCAGGCCGACGACGATGTGCCCACCTCAGTGACGGCGCCCGCCAGCGACGACACCGCTGCCGTGACACTGGGCACGGTGTCGGTGATTGGCCAGGGCGAAACCCGGCAGGTGCAACGCGTCACGCAAAAGGACGTAAGCGCTTATTCCGCAGGTACCAGCCCGTTGAAAGTTCTGCAACGGCTACCGGGGGTCAACTTCCAGTCCGGCGACCCGCTGGGTCGTGAAGAAGGCAGCCAGCGCATCAGCCTGCGCGGTTTTGACATGCACCACCTGGGCTACACGCTGGACGGCGTCACGCTTGGCAACATGAGCTTCGGCAACTTCAACGGCCTGAGCATCACCCGGGCGATCATCGCGGAAAACATCGCTGCCAGCGAAGTGGCTCCAGGCATCGGGTCGCTGGGCACGGCATCGAACAGCGATCTGGGCGGCACCATCCAGTTCACCAGTTCCAATCCGGACAAGGAGTTCGGCGCGCGACTGTCACAGACCCTGGGCAGTTACGACACCTCGCGTACTTTCATGCGCGTCGACACGGGCGAATACAACGGTCTGTCCGCTTATGTGTCGGGAGAAAAGTACGACGCCGATGCCTGGAAAGGCCACGACAACCCGCAAAAATCCGACGCTGTGAACGCCAAGGTCAATTACAACTTCGGCGAAAACCGCGTGAGCTTTTTCCACAGCACCTCGTCTCACGACGAGGCCAATCTGCCCAGTCTGTCGAAGAGCATCATCCAGCGTCTGGGCTACAACTGGAGTTACTACACGCCAGACTGGACCCGCGCGGTCAATGCAGCCAACGGCATCTACACCGGCGGCGTAACCAGCGCAAGCGATGCGACCTACAACGCCAGCAGCCTGCGCGACGACGAACTGGACATCCTCAGCGGCAATTTCTCGCTGACCGATGATCTGGTGCTGGACGCCACGGCCTATCACCACCATGACTCGGGCCGGGGCAATTCGTATTATCCGTTCATCTTTACCAGCGGCTCGACCACTGTCCCCAGCAACTCGATTCGCAGCACGGTGTATGGCATTGATCGAACCGGCTTCCAGAGTTCGCTGACGTACTTCCTGGGCCAGCATGAAATTCAGGGCGGGTTCTGGATTCAATCGAACAAGAACGACATCGCCCGTTACCTGTTCGATACCACCAATGCGACGCCGCAAAACCACATCGTCAAAACCAATGGCCTGAGGCAAGCGGCTACGGTACTGGACCAGAGCTACAACGACCTGACCCGGCAGTTCTACCTGCGCGACACCTACACCCTGCTCGATGACCGCCTCAAGCTTGAGTTCGGCGCAAAGAATACCGTCACCACCTCCACTGCCGAAGGGAAAGGCGGCGGTTATGCCAGCGGCTCGCTGGAAGCACGGGACAGGTTTTTGCCGCAAGTGGGCGCGACCTACAAACTCAATGACAGCGATGAAGTGTTTACGTCTTATTCGGAAAACATGGCGGCCTTTCCGAGTGGCGGTTACAGCCCGTTCTTCACCACGCAGACTGCAGTGGATGCGCAGAACGGCTTCAAGGACCTCAAACCCGAAACATCGAAAACCGTTGAACTGGGCGTGCGCCGCAGCACAAAGCTGTACTCGGCATCCGCGGCGGTCTACAACACCAAATTCGACAATCGCCTGGTGGCCATCACCAACTGCACCGGCATCGTCATCTGCCAGAACGGCGTCGCCAACGTCGGCTCCGTCACCAGTCGGGGCCTGGAACTGTCATTCGGCCTGACGCCCGACGAGCACTGGCGCTGGTCCAACTCCATGTCCTACAACCACAGCACTTATGACGACGACTACGCCAGCGGCGGCAGCACCGTTCATGTGAAAGGCAAAACCGTCGTCGATACGCCCAAGCTGATGTATTCCAGCAACCTGGACTGGAATTGGGAGCACTGGAATGCCGGCATGCAGGGCAACTACATCAGCAAGCGCTATTACACTTACACCAACGACTCCAGTGTCAGCGGCTACTGGGTAGCGAACGCCAACCTCGGCTACGACTTCGGCAAACTCGGTGCCGTCAAAGACACCACCGTCTCGCTGAACATGGTCAACCTGTTCGACAAGCGTTACATCTCCACCCTCAACACCGACGCCAGCGCAGCGACCGACCCTGCGGGCAATTTGCAGATTCTGCAGGTGGGCACGCCACGCAGTGCGTTTGTGACACTGGGCGTGAAGCTTTGATTGATGCTGACTGAAAGCGGGCGAAGGATCGCCCCGATCGCCAATCATATTGAATGACGCCGCGTAACTTACGCCAGGGAGATGTATCCCAGTGGGAGCGAGTTTGTTCGCGAAGGCAATCTACATGTCTCTGCACAGCAGCGTGGGTTGCCAACCCCAATGGCGACGAATAGCGCACCGTGCTGCATACTCCCACGCACCTATAGCGCCTGACCTTCATCCGGACACCCCATGACACCCAACGCAGAACTCTATAACCCGTCCACCGAATACGCCGACAAGCTGATCTCGCGCATCGGCCAAACCCCTTCATGGATCGCCAAGCGCATCGGTGTGACCGACAAACGCATTCGCTACATCCTCGATGGGGAAAGGACCGTCAAAGGCGAGACCACGCCGATTCAGATGACCTATACCGAGCAGTTCGCACTGGAGTGCCTTGTGGCAGAGGCTATAGCGCTGAGGATGTAGGGCCCGCAGGCCATCAAGCATTGCCCTTGAATCTGAGGTTCCTGATAATCACGCCCTCACATAACTCAGGCAAGGAAATGCAGTGAAGGGAAATCTAGTATTGGTGGCGTTGCTTGCACTGTTGATGCAAGGCTGTGGCGTGACCATGACGCGTTACGAGCCCAGCTTCAATAACGTCCAGAAGCTCAAGCAAACACCTCCCCTTTTACCGATCCGTCAGACTCAAGTCAGCGCCGCGGCAGGTCAGAATTCACTGCAAGTGCGGGGTAATCCTGTCACATCCCCTAGCGGCAGCATCACGCAACACATCCAGGATGCCCTGACTGGTGAACTGGACCGCGCAGGTCTCATCGACCCGCAATCGCCGCGCCAGCTAAATGTGCTGGTTACGCAGAATGAACTGACCGCCGGCATGGGTACAGGCTCCGGCATAATCGCCGCGCGCTTCACCCTGCTTGACGGCGAGAAAGTTGAATATGACGCCACCAAGCAGGTCAGCAGTCAATGGAACAGCAGCTTTTTAGGTGCGATCGCTATCCCCAATGCTGCAAACGCCTACAACCCGTTAGTACGTGATTTGCTCAAGGCTTTATACAGCGACCCACTGTTTACTCAAGCGCTGAATCACAAATAAAAAAAGAGCCCATATGGGCTCTTTTTTTTGGGCGTGAGTTCATTACGCCTGTGGACCAGTACCCTTCAGCATTGAATACTTCAGATTCTGGCTATCCACCAACTGCTTGAGCAGTGAATTGACCTGGCGCGTAAATGTATCGGTCACAGCCTTCTGCGGTGTATTGGCCATCATCGGCACAAACCAGATACCCATCCAGGTATTGATTGCATCATGGTTACTGAGTGTTCTCAGCACCTTACCCTGGGAATCCTGCGCGTCCAGGCTCATGCTGTACTGATCGGTAGCCATCGTCGGAATAATAGTCAGGGTCAGGCCGCTGATAAACGCCATTACCAATTGGCCACCGCTTGGCGGATGGTTATAAACCTTGAGGTGCAGGCTGTAGTCGCCTGGCTGTTTCTTGAACTCATCAAGGGTCACTCGGCCAAACAAACCAGAGTCAGTCAGCGCTTTTTGCAGTTGGGGCTTGAGTGCATCCCGAGCTTGCGGCACTTCCAATGCGCCGGTGGTACCGGGTGTGCCCTGGTAGAAATCGAAGGCAACAAACACGTTGGGCTTATTCGCGTAGCTGGCCATCGAGGGCATGGTGACGGGCGCTACTTCATCCTTGGTAAAGCTGGCGCAACCGCTCAATACCAGCATTGCCGCAAGGCCCAGTGTCTTCAAGCGTTTCATTTACGATTTCCTTAGTCAATAACAGAACGTCTGTCCGAATCCATTCAAGAATTGCGGCCTTAACACTGCCTCATACAGCAGCGCCAGAAGCCACTATTGTGCCATCAACTAAAGATTCGTCAATAATCTTCAGGCTGGCGCAGGCGTGCCTGACGCCATAAGCGTGAATAGGTAATGACCAGCGATAGCCCGGTCAACTCAAACGCTACCCTCACGTTCGATAACCAGAATCCGTGCTTCTCCACAAGGATGCGCAACATGTTCACATCCATCCCCTGCGAAAAACACGTCGCCAACCTCCAATCTAACGATGTGTTCGATGCCTGACTCGCGATAATGCATATCCACCGTTCCATCGAGAACGGCGAAAACTTCCTCACCATCGTTGATATGCCACTTATATGGCTTATCGGTCCAGTGGAGGCGTACAGTGGTTCCACCCATATTAGCTATGTCGTCAGCGCCCCAAGCTTGAGTGGCGATGAAGTCTTTGCTACGAATAACTCTCATGGTCGCGGTTCTCAAGCAGGTATTTCCAACTCTCTCAGACTGCGTGACGATTTAATCATAGAAGCACACGCTTCACTGATGACAGGCTTACTAAAAAGATAACCCTGCATTTGATCGCAGCCATACGTCACGAGCAGCGCTAACTGGTCGACTGTTTCGACACCTTCTGCAATGACTTTAAGACCCAATTCGTGCGCCAATACGATGACCGCCCTGGTGATAGCGGCGTCTTCATGATTGCTCGTTATATCTTTTATGAACGCCCTGTCGATTTTGAGGGCGTCAAGAGGAAATCGCTTCAAGTAAGCCAAACTCGAATAGCCCGTTCCGAAATCATCGACCGAAAGGCTTATACCATACGATTTTATATCTCGAAGTATTTCAACCGCCGACTCGGGATCGATCATCAGCATCGACTCGGTCAATTCGAACTCTAAAAGAGCGGGGTTGATACCGTACCCTTCAACGATATGTTTGACGGTCTCCGCCAGGCCTTTTACCTGAAGCTGCCTGACGGACAGATTGATGGCGATCGGTACCTGCCTGATATTATTCTCTCCCCAGCTTTTTATGGTTTCACACACGTTGCGGATAATCCATTCGCCGACAGGAATAATCAGGCCAGTGTCTTCAAGAATAGGGATAAACTCAGCCGGAGAAACCATACCCTGCTCCGGGTGATTCCACCGCAACAAAGCCTCCAAACCACTTATCCTGCCATCGGTGAGGCTGACCTTTGGCTGAAAATGTAGAATAAACTCATCACGGTCAAGCGCACCCCGCAATAGCGTTTCAGTTTGCAAGCGCTTGACTAAACTTTCGTTCATCGTGGCCTTATAAAACTTATAATTATTACGGCCACTTTTTTTCGCATGGTACATGGCGGTATCCGCATTCTTCAGGATAACGCCAGTGTCTCGCCCATCAAACGGATAATTAGCGATGCCGACACTCGCTGAAACAAATACATCCTGACCGCCCAGATTGAATGGTTTCCCCAACGCTTCAACAACATGGGTCGCAAGGGTTTTTATAAGGCTTTCGGAATAAACATGATGGGTAACGACGATAGAAAACTCGTCGCCTCCCAGCCGCGCAACCACACTGTTTTCATCAATGCAGTCTTTCAAGCGTCGACCCGCCTGGATAAGCAATTGGTCGCCCACTGAATGCCCCATGGTGTCATTCACTGCTTTGAACCTGTCCAAATCGATGAATATGACACTGACTGCATCTGGCACTGACGTTTTCCGACTGATTATCTCGCGCAGATAATTGCTGAGAAACCAGCGATTAGGCAGATGGGTGAGCGAATCATTTTCGGCCAGATAGATTAGCTTTTTCTTGGCATCATACCGCTCAAGCGCGGCGGCCAACAGGTTAGCAAGTGTTTGAAGGTAGCTGACATCTTCACGTGTAAAGGAGTAGTCAGTGCTGGCATACACCCCAAGAACACCCTTGAAAACCTCCCTGCAGGATATCTCAATCTCTAGACCACTTCTAATACCGCAAGCCTCCACTGTTTCGTCCGGCAGCAGCGTGTACCTGTTATCAGGTGTATCAGAATTAATGACACACCCAGTGGAAGCAGCAGTACCGTTCAAAAAATCATTGTGATAACCACTGCGGACTTCCACGTGGTTCAAGCCAACCTCCGCGTTGAGGATGACCCCATGACTCACTCGATCAACGACTAATAAAGCCACCTTGCACAATGTTAATCCTTGCGCCGCGTTCAATGCTGCCAGTCCACCCAGCGCACTGACGTTTTCTTCTGTCAATGCCTGCTGACCAAACAAGGCAATAAGGTTTTGCCTTCTGGAGTTATCCAGAATCGCGACCTCAAACTCCTTTCGATCAGTAATATCGATATCGATGCAAATATATTTTTCAACGCCACCCATGTCATCGAGAATAGGTATTATGGTGCGTCGATGCCATGCATCCTTACCGGTACGACCCGAAAGCCTGAGCTCACCGTTCCACACCTCATTTTCAGGAGCCCATCGCCACGGTTCAGAAGTTGAAGAGATGCCGGTCCAGACTTCATCGATCGTCAACTCTAAAAGCTCGGCTCGCGAATGCTGTGAGCTTGTTACGAATCGTTCGTTAACGTAGGTGATACGTCCGGAGGCCGAAACTTCGCAAACGATTGAAACCTCGTCCAGGGCATTTTTATGCTGCACCAAGGTATTCATCAACGATTCGATACGCAGGCCAAAGTGATTGCGCATACTGGCGGCAGTGCGGTTTACCGCTTTTATAGCCTCCTGTATTTCCATGGGAGCATCAGCGACCAACATCGCTTCTGCTGCCACTGCACCTGAAGCAATTTCCGCCTCATAAGAGTGAAGTTTGCCCAGATGAGCAAGCGAACGCTTGATCATGAACCCCATCAACATCAAACTTATCAACAGAAAAAATACCGCAAACAATGTAGCCTGGATCACAAGACTATAGAGTTCGGCAGCAATTCTCTCGGCATTAAAAGACAAACGCATCACGCCATAATCTTTTCCGCCAATAGTGATCGGGCGATTGACATCGAATAATCTTGCAGCGACTTCAGACTCTATCCACGCAGGCGCTCTTCCAACAGGCGCACTGGCTGCCTCAAGGCGAATCACGCCACCCGACAGGTCAATAAACATGGCCGACTTGAACGGCGAGCGAGCCAGGGTTTTTTCGAGGGTTCTTTTGATGGTGTCGTAATCGCCGATGACGACACTTTCCTCAACCGCTTGCGCCGCAACCTCAATGAGCATGTTAGCGGTGTCTTGTATCTCTTCAATATGCTGAAGCAGCTGGTTTTTATAAAACAGTCCCAGCCCTGTCGTCAAAAAAGTCAGTATCAGAATGGATAACATCGCCAGTATTCGCGACGTCAGTGATTTGGGCAGCAGGCTTTTAAAGAAATTCATTAACAGCCTCTCCAGCTAAAGTTGAAATTATTTACTTAAGGTTTGCTGGCAAACTGTTATAAAAATCACGATAGGACGCATAATCCGCTTCCGTCGCAGGAATGAAGGTAATCGGTGCCGGTGCATGGACCAGCTCGGTCGCCTCACGAAGAACCCTGCTACCGTCGGGATCGTTTTGCATATTAAAAAATGCGTTGGCTACCGCATCACGTTCTTTTTTAGAAACCCGAGGGGATGCCATGAGGGCCAAATCATTGAACGAGGCTGAACTCCACAGTACGCGGAACGACTTCCCTTCTCTCTCCGTGTAGCCGCTTACCAGCTGTGAATTGGCTCCCATCGCCTGAGCCTTACCACTGAGGAGTTGGCTGAAAGCACCGTCCATATTCCCTGCAAACACAGTAGACGTGTTGATCCCTTTCTTGACCAACTCCGAGTTTGTGACTTTATAAGCGATGAACGCTTCCGGTCCCGGATACACGACTTCCTTGCCCTCTAGCTCTGAAAGGCTATGAATGGGCGAATCGGCAGGTACCACGATTTGCCCCACGATAGCAGGCGCGTCACGGCGACCAAACACCTTCCAGCCCATCTTGTCGCGTTCCGGGCTAAAAAGATGGTTGGTGAACGCGAAGTCAACTTCTTGCGCGAGCACATAACTTGTCGTATCAGAGGAGGTCCGCCCTAATTTCAGCGTGAGGTTCACGCCGCTTTTTTCGGACACATACTTTATGATTGGATTCCAAAAACCGGCTGAAAGATTAAGATTGTATTGATTGACAGGCGAAAAGTTGTAGACTTTCAGCTCTTCAGACGCGGCCATATTCGACAAGGCAAAAGACAGGGCGATCATTATAGCTTTGCAGCCTAGGCGTAAGTTCACTTGTCCACTCCACAGGTATAATAACTTCTTAGTCAACGGTGATGAGCGGCAACTTAAGCCCAGCCATCTAATATGATCGGCCGAGGCTCTTGAATCTTAAGCAAAGACCGCATGAAGAAATATTAATTGGCCAGCCAATGCACCTGCCTGCTGCATCCGCGCGATAGTCTCGAACTGGACAGGCCGAGGTGGCTTTTGCTGCATGACCATTGCCTCGGCCGCAACGTGCAGTACCCAGCAATGAGTTATTGTTGACGACAGATCAAACAAAAAACCGCTCTTTCAACGGCACCAGTGCCGCCCCGATAGCCGCCGCATCGCCATTGGTCTCACTCAGCAATAACTGAGGCCGAGGCGGTGGCGCGTTGTAGCGGTGGGCTCCCCAGAAAGTCGTTGCCGCAATCAGGCGTCTGCCCAGCTCTGGCGGTAATTGCCCGCCAAACACTACCGCCTGTGGATCGAACAGGCCCGCCAGTGCGTTAACCAGACGATCCAGGGTTGGTTTGACGCGTGCCAGCCAAGTGTCCACGCCGGGCCAGTCAGGGTCGAAGCGCAGGCGCAGGTCTTCGATTGAATCTACCTGTACGCCGTTCTGATGCAATTCATCCAGCAGGTAACGCAAGGCCGGACGGTTTATCGACTCTTCGTCGTTGTAGAGGGTGATCTCGCCCGCGTTGCCGTGGCTGCCGAAATACGGTTTGCCGTTGATCACCACGCCTGCGCCGAAACCGAAGTTGAACGACAGGTAGATGAAGTTGCTGGCCCAGGCCCCCACGCCCACCAGGCTTTCACCGATGGCCGCAGTGGTGGCGTTGTTTTCCAGCCAGACCGGCATGCCGAAGCGTTCTTCGAGTATCGGTTGCAAGTCAATCAATGACCAATCGCGCAGCGGTTCAGGTGCATTGATCTGGCGGTTCTCAAGAAAAAAACCGGCGATGGCGAAGCCCATGCCAATTACTCGTTGCGCCTCGATGCCATTGCGTTGAAGCATGCGTTCGATGGTCTGATCAAGCGAATCCAGCGTGCTGTTGCGGCTCAACGGCGGCGTACGCAAGGTGACCTGTTCCAGCACATTGCAGCCCAGATCGGCGATGCAGACCACTGCCGAATCGGTATTGATCGATACGCCGATGACATACACCGCCTCGTTGACCAGCTCAATGCGCGGGCTGGGCTGACCACGGCCGTTCTTCACTCGCTCGCCGCTGCGCAGCAGGCCTCGGCTGATCAGTTCTTCGATCAGGCGGTGCACCGACTGCTGAGCCAGGTCCATCTCGGTCGAAACCGTGGCGCGGGTGATCACACCTCGACGGCGAAGGATATCCAGCAATTTGCGTTCATTCAGGCTCAGCGGTTGGTGCGCATGAAGTGGCGTATCGAGGTCGAGGGGCATGGAATCTACAAATCAGGGGAGGATTAAAACAGTGGGCGTGTAAAGCAGTGTATCGCCCGCCACCCATTGCACACTTCCATCATGAAAATTTAATAAAAGTCGCGCAGGTCACAAATACTACACACAAGCTGTATTAAATGGCACTGAGTTCTTGTGGGTGTCCTCATGCCTTTCATCAGTAAGACGCTTTCCATGCTGGCGCTGCTGCCGTTCGCTGCTCAGGTCTTCGCCGCCCCCGCCGAGTTCTGGTATAGCCACGGCGGCGCGGCCGGAAGTGCCATCGCAGATTTGTGCAGAAGCTTCAATGCGCAGCGTGAGGATGGGGATCGCCTGCACTGTATCCGCCAGGGCAGTTATGAGCAGACGCTGCAGAAGACCGTCGCAGCGTACCGCGCAGGCATAGGCCCGGCTCTGGTCGAAATTTACGACGTGGCCACGCCTGACATGCTACTGGGCGGTGCCACTCTGCCTGTCGAGGCCATCATGGCCGGTCATCAAAGGGCCTATTCCGACGACACCTTTCTGCCAGCCTTGCGCCGCTATTACTCCGATGATCACGGCGCTCTGGCGGCCCAGCCTTTTGCGGCGTCCACCGCCGTGCTCTACACGCACCGAAATGCCCTGGCCGCGGCAGGTATCAGCGAGCCCCCCGCCACTTGGGAAGCATTTGCTACAGCCTTGCGGGCCTTGAAGAAAAACGGCCACGCATGCCCTGTCGTCAGCGAATTTTCGCCGTGGATCTGGCTGGAGCAGACCAGTGCAGCGCAAGGCACCGAAGTTGCGGTTCGCGCCGCTGGCACCGAACGCTATCAGTTCGACAAAGGTGCCCACCTGCGCTTGATGAACGACCTGGCGCAATGGACCGCCGAAGGTCTGGTGGTGCACGAGGATTCGACCCGCAGCGGTCAACAGGCGCTGGCTTTCGCCACCGACGACTGCGCCATGCTGATCGACTCCACCGGTGCCTGGAATATCGTGCACAGCACGCTCAAATCCGATATCGATGTCACAGCACTGCCGATTTACGCCAACACCCAACGCCGTACCAACGCTCCCGGAGGTTCCTCGCTGTGGGTGATGCGTGGGCATGCCGCGCGGGATTACCGGCTGGTCTCGGAGTTTCTGGCGTTCGTACTGCAACCGGATAATCAGTTGGTGTTCAGTGCCCGGACCGGCTACCTGCCAGTTACTCAGGCGGCAGCGGCACGGTTGCAATCCGCAGGCAGAGAGCCGTCGGCCGTAATGGTCGGGCTTGCGGCACTTCACGACATTGACGGCCAGCCTTCTACGCCTTTGCGCTGCGGCTTTATCACGCTGATGCGTCTTGTTTGGTCGCAGGAAATGGAAAACGCGCTCGCCGGTCGCCAGAGCGTTGAACACGCCCTGCGTCAGACAACGCTGCGCGCCAACGAATTGCTCAGCCTGTTTCAGCAGATGCATCAGGCCCAGGCCAGCAACGAGTCAGACGGGGCAACGCCATGAAGCCTCGTGCGCATTTTCCGCAACCGCGCCTGGCGCTGCTGTTTGCCCTGCCCCAATTGCTGGCACTCGGGTTGTTCTTTTATTGGCCTGCAGTCCAGGCAATCTGGTGGTCGTTTCATCTGGTGCCGCCCTTCGGCGGTAACGAAATTTTTGTCGGCCTGAGCAACTATTTGCGGGTATTGAGAGACCCTGGTGTGCTCGCGTCGCTAGGCTCGACGCTGGTGTTCAGCCTGTCGAGCGTTGTGCTTTCGATCCTCATCGCACTGGTGCTTGCGCTGTGCCTTGAACTGAAACTGCGCGGCAACGCAGTGTTTCGCAATCTGCTGATCTGGCCCTACGCGGTATCGGGCGCCACCATCGGCATTGTCTTTCACGTGCTGGCCAATCCGGTGATGGGCATTTTCGCCTGGCTCAACGCGATTGCCCCCGGCACCTGGGCACCCTACGCCAGCCCGATGCAGAGCATGTCGTTGCTGATCGTGGCGTATGCGTGGTGCCTGGTGCCGTTCAACTTCGTGATGCTGGTCGCCAGCTTGAAGTCCGTCCCCGATGACTACCTCGCGGCCGCCGCACTGGACGGGGCAGGCCCGTTGCGACGCATGCTCGACATACAGCTGCCGCTGATTGCGCCCTATCTGCTGTTCGTGTTTGTCATCGACCTGCTGGAAAGCCTGTCGAACAGCTTTGGGCTAGTCGACACCCTTACCCACGGCGGGCCCGGCGATACCACCAATGTGCTGGCCTACAAGATTTACACCGACGGTTTCATGGGCCTGGATCTGGCAGGTTCGTCGACACTGTCAGTGCTCATGTTGCTGGCAGTCGTAGCGCTTAGCATCGCTCAGTTCAAACTCTTGTCCCGCTTCCAGCGCCGTGGGGTGAAAGCATGATCGAGCGTCACCGTTTGCTCGATACGGGCGCTTATCTGCTGCTGACGCTCGGGTTGGTGTTCGCGTTGGGGCCGCTGTACGTCGCAGTCTGCTCGGCAACTGTGAGCAACCCACAACTGTTCGCCCACGGCCTTGCGCTGATACCCGGCGACCAACTGCTGGAGAATCTGCAACAAGTCACCCGACGTCTCGACCTGCTGCGCTTGCTGGGCAATAGCCTGCTGGTCGCCACGCTGGTGGTGATCGGCAAGCTGACACTTTCGGCGCTGACGGCATTTGCCGTGGTGTACTTTCGCAGCCGCTACACCTCGGTGATCTTCTTTGCCGTGCTGGGCGCTCTGCTGCTGCCGCTGGAAGTACGCATCATCCCCACGTATGCGGTGGCCAGCGACCTGCTCGGACCGCTACGCAATCTGTTGCAATGGCTGGGCATCCAGTGGCTGCCGGTGCCGACCATCAACCTGCTCGACAGCTACACAGGGCTCGCCTTGCCGCTGATCGCCTCAGCCACCGGCACCTTTCTGTTCCGGCAGTTTTACCAGACGCTGCCCGCCGAACTGGTCGAGGCCGCACGTATGGACGGTGCCGGGCCCTGGCGTTTTTTTGTCGACATTCTGCTGCCGCTGTCGAAGACCAACTTCGCGGCGCTCGGCACGCTGGTGTTCATCGGCGCGTGGAAAGACTACCTGTGGCCGCTGGTCGCGACCAATCGCGAGGACATGCGCACGCTGGTGCTGGGCGTCGCCAGCTTTCTGCCGACCGATGCAACCCAGGTCCCCGAATGGAACCTGCTGATGGCCGCCGCCGTGGTCAGCATGCTACCCCCCATCCTCGTCATTGCGCTCATGCAGCGATGGTTTGTCAAAGGTCTGATCGGAGTCGGTAAATGAACGCGCTCACCCCTATTGCCTGCGCGCCGGATATCGTCCTCAAGGGCCTGCACAAAACCTATGGCTCTGGGCACATCCTTCACGGGCTCGATCTGGTTTTCAAGGCGGGCGAGCTTAACGTCATCCTCGGCCCGTCCGGGTGTGGCAAGTCAACGTTGCTGCGCATGGTCGCCGGGCTGGAGGACGTCAGCCAAGGGCAGATTCTGATGGGTGGCCGCGACGTGACGCGCCTGCCGCCCAAGGAACGTGGCTGCGCCATGGTGTTTCAGAACTACGCGCTCTATCCGCACATGAGCGTCGCCGACAACATCGGTTACGCGCTGAAGCTGGCACGCATCTCACGCAAGGAGCGCGAACAGCGTATTCGCGAGTGTGCCAGTTCGCTGGGGCTGGAGGAGTTGCTGCAACGCAAGCCCGGAGAGCTTTCCGGCGGTCAGCGTCAGCGCGTTGCGATCGGTCGGGCGCTGATCCGCAAACCGCCGGTGCTGCTATTCGATGAACCGCTGTGCAATCTGGACAGCGCGCTGCGCCATGAAATGCGCCTGTTGA
This sequence comes from Pseudomonas syringae group sp. J254-4, assembly GCF_032586855.1. Classification (NCBI taxonomy): domain Bacteria; kingdom Pseudomonadati; phylum Pseudomonadota; class Gammaproteobacteria; order Pseudomonadales; family Pseudomonadaceae; genus Pseudomonas; species Pseudomonas syringae group sp. J254-4. The sequence continues at coordinate 214,010 of NZ_JAWHOO010000006.1, forward strand.
TTCGTAACCTGCACCAGCAGACCGGGGCGACGATTCTGTATGTCACCCACGATCAGACCGAGGCCATGACCCTGGCCGAGCGTGTGGTGATTCTCAACAAGGGCCATGTCGAGCAGATCGGCACGCCCACCGACATCTACGATCAGCCCGCCAGCACATTTGTCGCCAGCTTCATCGGCACCCCGCCCATGAACCTGCTGCCTGTGCACTGCCTGGACGACAACGTTCTGATCCTGGCCGACGGACAACGCCTGCCCATCAAACTCGGCATTGCCAGCAACCGGACAGGCAAATGGCTGATGGGCCTGCGCCCTGAGACCGTCGCGCTCGGCCAGACAGGCGTCACCGCCACCGTTGAATCTTCGGAAAATCTCGGCAGCCACAGCCTGCTGTATTGCCAGTTGGCCGGAACACGCTGTGTTGTCAGCCTCGCCGAACGGCAGCATCTGATGCCCGGCACCCAGGTTCGAATCGCCATCCATCCCGCGCCCTTGCTGTTCGATATCGAGAGCGGCCAACGCCAGCTCGTTTCCTTCTCCCAAACCACCAAGTGACCCGCCATGCTCAAACCTGCGCCCCTCGTCCGCTCGTCCCTGATTGCCCATCGTGGTGCCAAGGCTTACGTACCGGAAAATACCCTGCTGGCCCTGGAGAAAGCCGCCGAGTGCGGCGCCGAGTGGGTCGAGATCGACGTGAAGCTGACCCGCGATGGCCAGCCTGTCGTGATTCACGACGACTTGCTGGACCGAACCACCAACGGGCGCGGCGCTGTCGTGCTTCACGAACTTGAGGCCATCCGCAAACTGGACGCAGGCAGCTGGTTCGCACCTGAATTCGCGGGCTTGCAGATCCCGACCTTCGAAGAGATCGTGGCATGCGCGCTGCGCCTCAACCTGGGTTTGCAGGTCGAACTCAAACCGACCATTGGCGACGATATCGAGACGGCGGAAGTGGTGATGCCGATCCTCAAAAATCTGTGGCCCGCCGACAACGATCGGTTGTTCGTCTCCAGCTTTTCGGTGCGCTCACTAACGGCCGCGCGACGCTTGTGGAACGATGTACCGCTGGCCATCGCCTGCGTGGTTGCGCCTGCTGACCCGGTCGCTTTGCTGGCCGAATATGACTGCCGAATACTTCACGTACTTGACGACATGCTCGATGACCATCACCTTGTTCGCCTGAAAAGCAGCGGCGTCGAATTCGCCGTGGCTACCATCAACAGCCCGAAGCGTGCGCATTACCTGCTGGAACACGGCGCGCAGTCGATTCTCAGTGATTACCCGGACTTGTTGAACCTGCCGAACGGAGGCTGTCTGCAATGAACAAACGACTCAGCGTCGCCATGCACGCCGTAGAACAGGCCACCGGCCTGGCCATGGCGTATTTCAACGACCGCCACACCCTCGACATCACCACCAAAAGCGCACAAGACCTCGTCTCCCGCGCCGACTTCGAAGTGGAGCAACTGCTCCGTGCAGAGCTGAGCAAACACTTCCCCGACGATGCAATTCTTGGCGAAGAAATGGGCGGCGAATTCATCACCGACGGCTGGGTTATCGACCCTATCGACGGCACCGGCAACTACCTGCGTGGCACACCGCTGTGGGGAATAGCAGTGGCGTACATGTCCGCAGGTGAACCCGAAATCGGCGTCGTCGCCTACCCGGCATTGGGCTACACCCTGGCAGCGCGCACGGGCGATGGCCTGCTGCGCAATGGCATCCCTTTCGTCCGCCCGCAACCGCCAGAGCATTTGCGTATTGCCGGCGTAGGCGAAAACACCCGATGGGACGCTGAAGAGTTGGGACGACTACAACTGACCTTGCGCCAACAAGGCTGGGGCCTGGCAGGCTATCGCTGCGCAACCATCGGCCTGGCGTTCGCCGCGCTGGGGCAAACGGATGGGTACATGGAGAAATTCACCAGCCTGTGGGACATCGCGGCAGGCGCGGTTATTTGTCGAGAAGCTGGATTGCTGTGCACGATTGAAGGTGAGCAAAAGCAAGGGTCAATGACCGTGATGGTCGGGCGTGAGGAGTTGATGGGGATCTTTGGTGCGTAATGCGCCGGGCTAGTCGACGCGGTTTTCTGACTGCGTTTGTCCGCCTGCTGGCGTGTATGCCCTTCGTCAACAGCAGGCTGCTGGCGGCAGAACCCTTTCCCGCATTGCGCCAGCCTGCAGCCGAGAAAGGTATTCGGTTCGGCTTTGCGATTGATCCGGCAAAGCTGAATGACGATGCGGCCTATCGGCAGCTGGTCGCCCGTCAGGCCAGCATCGTAGTGCCAGAAAACGCCTTGAAGTGGCAGACCGTCCACCCCGAGCCAGAGCGTTACAACTTCGCACCCGCCGACGCAATCGCGGGGTTTGCGAAAGCGCATGACCAGCGTATGCGCGGCCACACTTTCTGCTGGCATCGCTCTTTGCCCGACTGGGTTCACCAGACCGTCACCCCGACGAACGCCGAAGCGGTGCTGACGGCGCACATCAGTACCGTCGCCAGCCATTATCGTGGCCTTATCAGCGCATGGGACGTCGTCAACGAAGCCATCCAGCTGGAGGACGGCCAGCCTGACGGGCTGCGCAATTCATTCTGGTATCAGATGCTCGGGCCTCGCTATCTGGACATAGCCTTCAAGGCTGCGCACAAGGCCGACCCGGACGCCCTGCTCTGCTACAACGATTACGGCCTGGAAAAGGATGCCCATTACGGCGAAAGCAAACGCACTGCCGTGCTCGCCCTGCTGCGCGGGCTCAAGCAGCGGGGCATTCCGATACACGGCCTTGGCATTCAGTCCCACCTGCGTGCAGGCGACACATTTGGTCCGGGCCTCTCTCGCTTTATTCTGGCAGTGCGTGATATGGGGTTGTCGATCCACATCACGGAACTGGACGTCGACGACAGCCACTTGACGGGGTCTATCGCAGAGCGCGATGGATCAGTTGCAGCGACTTATAAGCGGTATCTCGACGTGATGCTTGCCACGCGCTCGGTATCTACCGTTATTACGTGGGGTGTTTGGGAGAGCCCGCATGTTGCAGGCGCCACGGCCAGCAACGGGCCGTTGGCAAAACGGGCATTGGCGTTTGGCCCACGAGGTGAAGTGAAGCCGACGAGCTGGGTGATCGCGCATTGTTTCGAAAACGCGCAAACACAAAAGGATGCGCGGTTTTAGGCGTACAGCAGCCTTCATGGCAGCAGCACCGCCAGAGCGGTTCAGCGCTTTCTGACGCCTGAAAACGACGAAGCCCCCGATAAACGGGGGCTCCGGTTCTGGACCTGAACAGCAGGTTCCAGCGATGTGCTAGAACGGTAGTTCACATAAGCAGGAAAACAGATAAAAACAATTCTTCCAACCCCCTAATTCTTCGAGGATATCCCGACTGAAAGCGTGACCTCTACGAAAAACGTAGAGAACACTCGCACTGGACTCACTGCGACTGCTTGCCTCCGCCTTCCCCCGAACTCTTGCGTAAAGCATATTGTTGACGCTGAGTGTTTTGTGTGTGGGGGGGGGGCAATTAAAACAATTATCTATTTGGTGTGCGGAGATTATTAGTAATCAAGAACCAAATTGATGTATCTATCAAACCCTGTTGGTATGCCGCACTCAGATAACGTATCATAAATGCGAGAAAGGGTGTCGCTCTTTCTAAATATTAAATCACCCACTGAGAAACGATACAGCTCAATAGTCCTATCGTATCCAGCATCATAGGCATCTTTGCACCAAGCGTCTATCGCTGTATTGGAAAGTGTAAACGGTGGCGGCAATTCCTGAAATTCTTTCGAATAAAACTCTAGGACTTGCCTATAATGATTCCTCGCTTTAAAAGCTCGCTCGTTATAAGTGATTAGGTTTTGTAGCTCGCCATTGCTAACTCCGTAGTCCTTCGCGACATTAGAAATCCAATTGGTCGAAATTCTTATAGTGTTAAAGATCCATTCACGAGACGGCAGCTTTTTTCTTAAACCAGCTTTTCCCTGGCGTACAAATGATCGAAGGTCTTGGTAAAGATGGTCAAAGTTTGAAAACGAATTAAGGCCGCGCACAGCTTTTTCTGAACCATAAAGATTTAGTTGCAGGTGCAGGGATATGTAGACTCTCCTTATGGCGCTGTATATCTGTATACACTCAAAACCTACGGCATCGTTATTATTAAGTGCAGATGCGCTTGATTTTAATTTTTGGTATTGAGAAGCAAGAAACTCCTTCGTTATTATGTGCTTGTTAGGCTGGGGGCACTGAACGTGATTAGACTGACAAAATAACAATTTCGCCTCTTGATAGATAGTCCAAGCTAAATCAGAGCCTGTTTCGAACATGGTGGTTAACTGTTTTTTTGATATTATTTCTACCTCGTTCTCAATGCATATTCCAAGATCATCTTTAACTCGGCAAATCAAGTAAAAAGGATCTAACTCAGATACTATCAATAAATCCAGATCAGAGAATTCGTCTTGCTCACCTCGTGCGGCGGAGCCATATAAATAAATGGCCTCTACGTCTTTACCATACATCATAAATTGATGGGTAACTTTATCGAGACTAATCATGAAAGGTGCGCCATTTCGCTATCAAACTTGCTACTGGTGAAGTATTCAGTTCGTTCGAAAACCTTTTGTAAAAGCGATTGATCGACAAGCTTGTTTTCAAGCAAAAAACAAAGAATGAAAAGAGAGCGCAACTGGATATAGGGTTTTATTGAACCTGATGTTATGCTGGTGTTGAGCTCGTTATACCCTCGAAGCAGCGCCTGAATATTTTCTCTAACTTCATATTTTTTGACGATGAGGTTGTACGCCATAACACCCAGGTCAAAATTCCGATTTGCTAGCTTAGAATCTTCAAGGTCTATAAAGTATATAACTCCATTTACATATTTTGCGTTCCCTAACCACGCATCACCATGTGAAAGGACTGCGCAATCACTCGAGGCCAGTGCTTGTATCGAGTAGCAATTGTCGAGGAGTTTTGATGCTAAAGGTTTTAGTATGTAAGAGTGCTTTTCTATTGAGCTCCTGATTCTATAGCATTCGCTTTCAATGGAAAAAATACGAGAGGTATATTGTAAGAAAAAAGATGTTGGTGTCCTGTGAATTTCTGCTAACGCTTTAGAAAATAGAAATATATCTCTGGAGTCGCTAGTTAAAGGTCGCCCACCAACATTAGAATACAGAACGGCCAGCCTGTCTTCGCCTGCTAGTGTTAGCTTAATATATGCATCGCCATTAATAGAGTTTATAGTAGTGGCCACGCCAATGCCGCTTGCAGATAGCCTATTTATGACGTGCACTTCAAAAGATATGTCGATTTCATCTCTTGATGCGGAAAATATCTTAAAATAATATCTTGTGTTTTTGCATTCAATTCTCAATGTGTAATTCATACCTTTTACAAGCAGCTCTATATTAGTAATGCTCGTCGGAAAACTGAAATTGGCATTTAATATTTTCTTTATATCCCTAATGACTTGTTCATTGTAAGGCGCTGAGCTAGACATGACCGTACTCCCGAACGATGCCTTCTATTGAAAGTAAAAAAACAAGTTGATCCATTGTGAAAGAGGTCTTTTTTTCAAAGAAATTAAGTAGAAAATCGGAAAGCGCATCTGCATCTACCAAGCCCAATTCGACAAGGGCTAACTCTTTACATTCAAACTTTATTTGTTTTTCGTTTTTTAGAATGTAGTTCAGCATGGCTGATGTGAAGTTCTCCTCTCTGTAACCTTCTGGAAACAAATCGAAATTTAATTGTTTTTGCAAAAAAGACTTTAGCACTTGCTTTTTGCAACTATCACGAATATTTAGCCTTTTGCAGGGCGCGACAATGCTAGGCATAGTAAATGGCTGAAGTGGCCACAAACCCAACCTAGCAACTTCTCGAGTTTGCACTCCAAAGCCATTATAAACTGTCCGAGCCATCAATCCCGGAGGTGCAAAAAAAACAGAATCGATGGCGGCTGCCAAGTTAGCTCGCGCACTCAAATAGTTTGGCAGCGAGCGGTCAAACTTACTATTTAGTCCTATCTGCCCTCGCTGAATGTAAAATAACTCGTCTCCCCCTTGTCCGTTTATGATTGAATCGTACCCTCTGGACTTAGCCTCAGACCACAGCCTTTTAAAACCCTTGATATAAAATTCGTCTCTGTAATGTGGTTTCTGTTTTTCTAAAAGTGGGATTAATGGAGGGAATTCATCAATATGGATTGAATAGTCTTTGAATCCTAATGCATCGATTAGCTGATTTCGCCTTTGTATTTGATGAGTGCCAAGCTCATCACTAATTAATAGCCCTAAAGAAAAATTATCACCACTGTATTTAGAAGAAAAATAGGCAGCTATCGCAGAGTCTATACCGCCACTTATTTCCGTAGCGCTGCGCAATCCTAGGCGTGATGTGTGATTAAAATAGGAATGCAGCCTTTTGATGAGTTCAATTTCTGGAAGCGCTTGTTCTAGGTCCGCCTCATAGTCTACTTGGGCCGGGTAATGAAAGTCTAAACCATTGAGGCTATATATAAGTGAAGACCGCTCAGTTAACAGTTGGACACCCTCAAAAATAGTCTCGACGCTGTAGGGGGTTAGCAATGACAATCGGTGCGCTATAATTAAAAAGTTTGGCACGCGGGGAGCTCTGGATAGAAGCTTTTCTACGTCCCATGAAATACATAGTGTATCGTCGTATTGTTCAAAATAAGCTGGTAAGCTTGGTGCTCGCCCTGTGTATACGCTTATGCCTCCTGCGATGTCACCTATGACGCCTTCAATAACATAAAAATTTTCAAAGCAACGCACGATATTTGCTCTAGCATTTTCGATTTCTTGATAGGTTGTGCTGATTCCGCCCTTAAGTACAGGTATTTGAGTTGGCTTTTCAAACATCGACTCCTCGCCCGAATATGTGGACACATCATAGACTAGCAATATCCAGCTATCTTTTGTGTGCAAAAAATCCCAGCGCACGGCTCTGTGTGTAACAACATTAATGTAGCCACTATTCCAAGCTAGCCCGGTATTTACAAGCTGTGGAAGTACGTGAGATTCCGCGAGATGAAATTTCATTTCAAACACTTGTCTATCTCCGTTTGAACTTCGCTTTAGCCAGAGCCCACAGAGTGCGTTACGGAACACTCTGTGGGTACTCACTGTGATTTACATGTAATGAAAACTTCCAGAATCACCGGAACCGTCAGCTTTTGGGCTCGGACCGCCACCGCCTGGTCCTACAGGTCCGTCTACATTGAGCGAACGTTCTGCCTGCTTGATATGTGTACGTAAAATTTTAATCGTAGGATTCAGGCTTTGGGATTTTGAGAGTTTACGCATCAGCTTATTCATATTAATACCTCGCAATAACGAAGGGTTAAAAATTCCAATGCTGATCATCAGCGCTGGTAATCTCCAATATTTTTTCTGTGGCTGTCAAATGTCATTACAAAAATTCACAAAATATTAAAGTGAATGTAAATCTACTGACACGAACCGGAAAGAATACTTAAATAATGGATCGTACTTAAAATTATCACAAAGGGTTCGTGTTATGCAGATTCTAACTAAGCGCAAATTAATTTTCGATGTGCTTATTCGACCTCATGGCGCAGTGATGATGGGCGCTTTCTTTTTAATATTTTTTGCGGCTTTAGTAGGGATGGCGCAGCCCTTCATCATTCGAGATTTAGTAGACGTGGCCTTACCGCAAAGTGACTTCTCATACACATCGAAATTAGCAATGGGGCTAGTAGCTGTAGCTGCTTGCGTGAATGCCGTTAATGTACTTCAAGCATCGCTTTTTAATAAAATCGGACAGTCAATAGCTTCAAAATTAAGAGCTCAGCTATTCAATAGCTTTATGCACTACCCATTGGAGTACTTTGCTAACAGCAATGCGGGCGCATTACAATCTAAAATAATTAGCGATGTCTCTGCGCTTCAGAGTTTTTTTACTCTCTCTAGTGCATCTATAGCATCGTACGTAGCCCTGACAATCTCAAATGTTGTTGCTCTTGGAATGCTCGACGTAAGGCTGCTGCTTATCTCTGTTGTTATCGTGCCTTTGGCTGCTTATGTGAACATAACAATAGGCGAAAAAAAGAAAAATCTGGCAAAGCAAAAATTTGAAAACCTGGAAGAATTAGGTAGCTGCATAAATCAATTTCTTTCGGAGTCAGGAATTTCTGTTATCAAGACTTTTGGTCGTGTTCAGTATGCAGAGGAGGCATTTGAAAGGCGATCGAATGAGCTCTCTAGTGTTGAGTTAAAAGGCGCATTAGCTGGGCGATGGCAATTGTCCCTGATCAACTTTCTCTTTGCCTGCTCGCCGGCGCTCACCTATTGGTTTGCAGGAGCCATAGAAGTCAAGGCCAGCGGGCAAATAAGTATTGGAACGATCGTTGCGGCAACAGGTTTGCAGTATGCATTGTTTGGACCATTTATAGGTTTTTTAAAAATGATTATTGAATTTAAAAGTTTAAGCTCAATTTTGGAAAGAATAGTGAGTTCCATAAATTCAAACTATGTAAATTCGAATGTTCGACAGCGCTCAGCTCATACCATTGAGCGCTCAGGCCTTGGCTTTATAACGTGTAAAAATGTTTCATTTTCGTATGGGGACCGCAAGGGTTTCATAATTCATGAAAGTAGCATTGAAATAAAACTAGGTTCCAAGGTCGCAATCGTTGGAAAAAGCGGGTCGGGAAAAAGTACATTGGCCCATCTCCTTTGCGGGCTTTACTCGCCCACTGCAGGAGACGTGTTTATTGATGGTAAAAATATAAGGGATCTGAATGATAGCAATAGGTCGGAGCTGGTTGGAATCGTTTCTCAGGATTGCTATTTGTTCAGCGTTTCCATACTCGAAAATTTTAAGATGGCTTGTCCTGGCGTGTCTCGTGAAAACATAGTTGAGAGTTGTAAGGACGCTCGGGTTCACGACTTTATTAGCAGTCTACCTGAGGGGTACGAAACAGTAGTCGGAGACAGAGGGGCATCACTCTCAGGAGGACAACGACAGAGAATCGCATTGGCACGAATGTTTTTAAAGCGTCCGAACATCATAATACTTGATGAGTCTACCTCAGCCTTAGATTCGGTTTTAGAGCAAGAAATCTTTGAGCTGCTCCGAGTAAAGATGGAAGATAGCACAATCATTTTTGTTACTCACAGGCTCAGTTCAATAAAAAATGCTGATGAGATTTTACTTATGAGTGATGGAAAAATTGTTTCCCAAGCTAGCCATTTAAAATTGCTTGGTGAATCTAAGCTATATCAAAAATTATTGAAATCGCAATCAAGCATTTAATCGAATTTTCATGTGACTGTGAAGTGTCCGGCGGACAAAGCGGATGGCCTTTTACTAGGCCGAATTCTGACTTTGCGGACATCAACTCGGCTAGACAAACTGAGTTATTGTTACTATATATCGTCTGTCGCTAGCTGCGCATCACCTGGCCCAACGGCTACTCAGTCCTGACCACCATTGCAACGGTGTCAGGATCCATACCTGAACAATCAGGGATGTCAGCTGATGGCAGATTGATTTTTTGATCCATCCAGTCTGCAAGCAGATAAGCGTTGCCACCGGCAGCTAAGGCTGCATCCCGCTTCCCCGCGGTCATTCGAGAAAATGAGCGGAAGCTGGCATTTTCATCAGTTGGGGCTTCAATGTCACGCCCCAAGAAAAAGTTAACCGGGAATTTCAGGACGCGAGAAAGCATGCCCAAACTTTCGGGTGTTAGATCCTGAGCGCCGGTCTCATAGAGCGTAATGAGCTTACTGTTGAGACCTGCATAATCAGCGAGCAATTTCTTGGTATAGCTACGGCGCTGCCTAGCGAGGATTAGCCGGTTTGGATTGAAATCGCTCAATTCGTTCATTATCTCGGTGTCACGGGGATATCTAAATCAGGGCCTAGGGTAGGACCTTGGAGTGGATTTGGCTCGTTGAGTTGCAGCGGCGGTAATAAGGCTCTTATGTCGAACTATTTATTCTACTATTTCCGTGTAAAGAAAAAGCCCCGACCTCTTTACAGAGACGGGGCTTTCATTTATGTCAGAAATCTCTTTGATTACTTAGGCTTTAGCCATATCACAACCAAAAATGTCTTTACATTCTAGCCTTATTGAGATTCAGAACGGAATATCATCATCAAAGCTATCAAAGTCAGCAGCTGGCTGCGGCGCTTGTTGTTGCGGCGCCGGGCGCGAGTCGCGTTGTGGCGGCTGCTGGTTGTAGTTTTGCTGAGGTGCGGACTGCTGCGGCGCCGATTGCTGTGGGCGCGACTGCTGTGGACGCGGTGCGGACTGGTTGTAGTTGCCGCCGCCCTGACCTTGTTGGGAGTCGCCTTGTGGACGGCCGCCCAGCAGTTGCATGGTGCCCTGCATGTCGACGACGATTTCAGTGGTGTAACGCTTGATACCGTCTTTTTCCCATTCGCGGGTCTGCAGCTTGCCTTCGATGTACACCTGCGAACCCTTGCGCAGGTATTCGCCAGCGATTTCGGCGACCTTGCCGAACATCGATACGCGGTGCCATTCGGTCTTTTCGACTTTCTGACCGCTCTGCTTGTCAGTCCATTGTTCGCTGGTTGCCAGACTCAGGTTGGTCACGGCGTTACCGTTAGGCAAGTAGCGAACTTCGGGATCCTGGCCGCATGTACCGACCAATATGACTTTGTTAACCCCACGGGCCATAACGTTCTCCTAGGCTTCGCACGCTTCTGACGCTGGATTGACCAGCTTTTCGAGAGAGGCGCGATCCAATAATTTTGTGTCGAGTTTTATGTAGATGGCCGCCTCTTCAGCAACCACCACTGCATCTGTCACGCCTGCTACGGACATCAAACGCTCTGCCAGGCCTGCTTCACGCTGCGCCTGCGGCGACAACGGCAGACGTAGGCTGGTCACGTAAGGCGGTTCTCGCATGGTCACTGCGAAGGCGAGCCAGACGGCGGCCATGGCTGCACCACCCAGGAACACCACATCGAGCCCACCGTGCTGGAACAACCAGCCGCCCAGTATCCCACCTGCGGCCGAACCAAGAAACTGGCTGGTGGAATAAACTCCCATTGCCGTGCCTTTTCCGCCGGCCGGTGAAACCTTGCTGATCAGCGACGGCAACGACGCTTCCAGCAGGTTGAACGCAGTGAAGAATACCACTGTCCCGATGACCAGTGCCCGCAACGTGTCCCCGTAGGCCCAGAAGAATAGCTCAGCCAGCATCAAAACTGTGACGGCGCCCAGCAGAACGCGCTTCATTTGACGTTTCTTCTCGCCATAGATGATGAACGGGATCATCGCGAAGAAGGAAACCAGCAAGGCGGTCAGGTAGACCCACCAGTGTTGTTCCTTGGGCAAACCGGCTTTTTCGACCAGCGCCAGCGGCAAGGCCACGAAGCTGGACATGAGCATCGCATGCAACACGAAGATACCCAAATCCAGGCGTAGCAGGTCGGGATGACGCAAAGTTGCCCCAAGGGCCTGTCTGGCAACGCCGGATTCGCGGTGCATCAACGGGCCATTGGCCTTGGGCACCACAAACGCGACGATCAGAAGCCCCAGCAAGGCCATACCGCCTGTGGCCAGGAACAATCCCGAAAGACCGAACATACCGGTGATCACCGGGCCGACCACCATGGCGATGGCGAACGACAGACCGATGGTCATGCCTATCATGGCCATGGCCTTGGTGCGATGCTGTTCGCGGGTCAGGTCAGAGAGCAAGGCCATGACCGCGGCGGAAATCGCACCGGCACCCTGCAGGATGCGCCCGGCGATGATTCCCCAGATCGAATCGGCATTTGCCGCCACCACGCTGCCAATCGCAAAAATTATCAGGCCGAGATAAATAACCGGTCGCCGTCCGATACGGTCGGAAATGATCCCGAACGGAATCTGCAGCACAGCCTGGGTCAGGCCATAAGCGCCAATCGCCAGACCGATCAGTGCAGGGCTCGCGCCCGCCAGGTCCATGCCGTAGGTTGCCAGAACCGGCAAAACCATGAACATGCCAAGCATGCGGAACGCGAACACCAGGGCCAGACCGCCTGCTGCGCGGGTCTCGCCGCTACTCATACGCTCGCTGTGGGTATCGTGCATGGAATAACCTCGTGTGAACCGGCGGCGATTCTACCAGTCCCATCGTTGTACAGCACATACGCGACGCTTTGCCGCGTAATGGCTCGGAGCCTTATACTCCGTCGTTTATGCCCGCCAAGCGAGGCCGCAGTGGACAAGATCCTGATACGTGGGGCACGAACCCACAACCTGAAAAATATTGACCTGACACTTCCCCGCGACAAACTGATCGTTATCACCGGACTCTCCGGTTCAGGCAAGTCTTCGCTGGCTTTCGATACGCTGTACGCCGAAGGGCAACGCCGCTATGTCGAATCGCTGTCGGCCTATGCCCGCCAGTTTCTGTCGATGATGGAAAAACCGGATGTCGACACGATCGAAGGTCTATCGCCAGCGATTTCCATCGAGCAGAAGTCTACTTCGCACAACCCGCGCTCGACTGTGGGGACGATCACCGAAATCTACGACTACCTGCGTCTTTTATACGCACGAGTCGGACAGCCTCGCTGCCCGGACCACGATATCCCGCTGGAAGCGCAGACCGTCAGCCAGATGGTCGATCTCGTGTTGACCCAGCCCGAAGGCAGCAAGTTGATGCTGCTTGCGCCGGTTATCCGTGAGCGCAAGGGTGAGCATCTCTCGGTCTTTGAAGAGCTGCGCGCGCAAGGTTTTGTTCGCGCGCGGGTCAACGGCAAGCTGTGCGAGCTGGATGAGCTGCCGAAGCTGGACAAGCAGAAGAAGCACTCGATTGATGTGGTCGTGGACCGTTTCAAGGTCCGCGCCGATCTGCAGCAGCGTTTGGCCGAGTCCTTTGAGACCGCCCTGAAGCTGGCCGACGGTATCGCCCTGGTTGCGCCAATGGACGACGAGCCGGGCGAGGAAGTGATCTTCTCCGCCCGCTTCGCCTGCCCTATCTGTGGCCATGCGATCAGCGAGCTGGAACCGAAGCTGTTCTCCTTCAACAACCCGGCCGGCGCATGCCCGACCTGCGACGGTCTGGGCGTAAAGCAGTTCTTTGATATCAAGCGACTGGTAAATGCCGAGTTGACGCTTGCCGAAGGCGCGATACGAGGCTGGGACAGGCGTAACGTCTATTACTTCCAGATGCTGGGGTCGTTATCCAAGCACTACGGTTTCAGTCTGGAAGTGCCGTTCAAAGAAATCCCGGCCGACATGCAGAAAATTCTGCTCAACGGCAGCGGCTCGCAGAGTGTCGACTTCCGCTATCTGAACGACCGCGGCGATATCGTCAAGCGCGCGCACCCGTTCGAAGGCATCGTGCCGAATCTGGAACGTCGCTACCGGGAAACCGAATCAGCGACCGTGCGTGAAGAGCTGGCCAAGTTTCTGGGCACGCAGCCCTGCCCCGATTGCCGAGGCACCCGCTTGCGTCGTGAGGCGCGCCATGTGTGGGTAGGTGAAAAGACTTTGCCTGCGGTGACCAATCTGCCGATTGGCGATGCCACGCATTACTTCGAAACGCTCAAGCTGACCGGACGGCGCGGCGAAATTGCCGACAAGATTCTCAAGGAAATCCGTGAGCGTCTGCAGTTTCTGGTCAATGTCGGGCTGGATTACCTGACACTGGATCGCAGCGCGGACACTCTGTCCGGCGGTGAGGCTCAGCGTATCCGCCTGGCCAGCCAGATCGGTGCGGGTCTGGTCGGGGTGATGTACATCCTCGATGAGCCGTCCATTGGCCTGCACCAGCGCGATAACGATCGTTTGCTGGGCACGCTCAAGCACCTGCGCGACATAGGCAACACCGTGATTGTGGTGGAGCACGATGAAGATGCGATTCGCTTGGCCGACTACGTGGTCGACATTGGCCCGGGCGCGGGTGTGCATGGTGGGCATATCGTTGCCGAAGGTACGCCGGACGAAGTGATGTCGCATCCTGACTCACTGACCGGCAAGTACCTGTCGGGCCGTGTGAAGATTGCTGTACCCGCCAAGCGCACGCCGCGTAACAAGAAGCTGTCGCTGACGCTCAAAGGTGCGCGTGGCAACAACCTGCAGAACGTCAATCTCGATATTCCGATTGGTCTGCTGACCTGCGTGACGGGTGTTTCCGGGTCGGGCAAGTCGACGCTGATCAACAACACACTGTTTCCGCTGAGCGCCACGGCGCTGAACGGTGCCACGACGCTTGAGGCGGCCGCGCACGACAGCATCAATGGCCTGCAGCATCTGGACAAGGTCGTCGACATTGACCAGAGCCCTATCGGTCGTACGCCGCGCTCCAACCCGGCGACCTATACCGGGCTGTTCACGCCGATTCGTGAACTGTTTGCCGGTGTACCTGAATCGCGTTCACGGGGCTACGGTCCGGGCCGGTTCTCGTTCAACGTCAAGGGCGGACGCTGCGAGGCGTGCCAGGGCGACGGGCTGATCAAGGTCGAGATGCACTTTCTGCCGGACATCTACGTGCCCTGCGATGTGTGCAAGAGCAAGCGTTACAACCGTGAAACGCTTGAGATCAAGTACAAGGGCAAGAACGTCCACGAAGTTCTGGAAATGACCATCGAGGAAGCGCGTGAGTTCTTCGACGCCGTTCCGGCACTGGCGCGCAAGCTGCAAACCCTTATGGATGTAGGACTTTCCTATATCAAGCTGGGGCAATCGGCGACAACACTGTCAGGCGGCGAGGCGCAGCGGGTCAAGCTGTCACGTGAGCTGTCCAAGCGCGACACTGGCAAAACGCTGTATATCCTCGATGAGCCGACCACGGGCCTGCACTTTGCGGATATTCAGCAGTTGCTGGATGTATTGCATCGCTTACGCGACCACGGCAACACGGTGGTGGTGATCGAGCACAACCTGGATGTCATCAAGACGGCCGACTGGCTGGTGGACCTGGGGCCGGAAGGCGGTTCGAGAGGTGGGCAGATCATTGCGACCGGCACACCTGAACAGGTCGCCGAGATGGAGCAGTCGTACACCGGGCATTACCTGAAGCCCCTGTTGATCAGAGACAGGGCTTAACCGGCGCCGCGAAACGGGTCTGGCTTCAGTCAGACCCGGATACAAAAAAGCTCCTGTCACGCAAGTGCAGGAGCTTTTTTATGGGTGCCGAATCAGAACTGCGATTGCAGGTAGTTCTGCAGGCCGATGGACTTGATCAAGCCCATTTGCTGTTCAAGCCAATAAGTGTGGTCTTCTTCCGTATCAGCCAATTGCACACGCAGGATTTCACGGGTCACGTAGTCACCGTGCAGCTCACAGAGCTCAATCCCCTTGCACAGCGCAGCACGAACCTTGTATTCCAGACGCAGATCGCTGGCGAGCATCTCAGGCACTGTGGTGCCGACGTCCAGATCATCCGGACGCATGCGCGGCGTGCCTTCAAGCATCAGGATACGGCGCATCAGCGCATCAGCGTGTTGCGCCTCTTCTTCCATCTCGTGGTTGATGCGCTCATAGAGCTTCGAAAAGCCCCAGTCTTCGTACATGCGCGAGTGAACGAAATATTGGTCACGAGCTGCCAGTTCGCCCGTGAGCAACGTGTTGAGATAATCGATTACTTCGGGGTGGCCTTGCATCGCACCGGACTCCTGCTTCAAAGCCGATAGTTTGAACCAAGCGCCGCGCGAGGTCACTGAGAAAAACGCAATAAACCGACGAAAAGTGGCGAAACTACGCCGTTAAGAAGCGAAAAACCGCCCAAATGAGGGCGGTTCTGTTTCTCACTTCGACTCAGCCCAGTTTTACACCCAAAGCGTTGGCGATGCCTTCCCCGTAGGCCGGGTCAGCCTTGTAGAAATGCTGCAGTTGACGCTGAACGATGTCACTGGAAACACCACCCATCGCCCCCGCAATGTTACTGATCAGCAGCGCTTTTTGATCAGCGCTCATCAGGTTGAACAACTTGCCCGCCTGACTGTAGTAATCGCCGTCCACGCGATGATCATGACGACCTGCGGCACCACTCAAAGCCAGCGCAGGTTCTGCGTAGCGCGGATCTTCCTTCGGCGCATCCGAATAGCTGTTTGGCTCATAGTTCGGAGCCGCCCCGCCATTGGTACCGAAGGCCATCGACCCGTCACGCTGGTAGCTATGCACTGGGTTTCTCGGTGCATTGATCGGCAATTGCTGGTGATTGGTACCTACGCGATAGCGATGTGCATCGGCGTAAGCAAATACCCGCCCTTGCAGCATGCGGTCCGGTGACAAGCCAACCCCGGGCACCATATTGCTGGGACCAAACGCTGCTTGCTCAACCTCGGCAAAGTAGTTGAGCGGGTTACGGTTCAGCTCCAGTTCACCTACTTCAATCAGCGGATATTCCTTCTGCGACCAGGTCTTGGTCACGTCGAACGGGTTCTCGTGGTGGTTCGCAGCCTGGGCTTCGCTCATCAGCTGAATGCAGACCTGCCACTTGGGGAAGTCACCCCTCTCGATAGCAGTGAACAGATCGCGCTGGGCGTAATCGGGATCAGTACCCGCAATGCGCGCAGCCTCGGCTGGCGTGAGGTTCTTGATGCCCTGCCGGGTCTTGTAGTGCCACTTCACCCAATGACGCTCACCTGCTGCGCTGATCAGGCTGTACGTATGGCTACCAAAACCGTGCATGTGACGATAGCCGTCCGGAATGCCTCGGTCCGAGAACAGAATAGTGACCTGGTGCAGCGCTTCAGGCGAATGCGACCAGAAATCCCACATCATTTGCGGGCTTTTCAGGTTGGTTTGCGGAAGACGTTTCTGGGTGTGGATGAAGTCAGGAAATTTCAGAGGGTCACGGATAAAGAACACTGGCGTGTTGTTACCCACGATGTCCCAGTTACCTTCCTCGGTGTAAAACTTGATTGCAAAGCCGCGCGGATCACGTTCAGTATCCGCCGAACCACGCTCACCACCTACAGTGGAGAAACGCAGAAAAATCGGGGTCTGCTTGCCGACCGTGTCGAACAGCTTGGCGCTGCTGTATTGGCTGATATCACGGGTAACGGTGAACGTTCCATGAGCACCCGATCCTTTGGCGTGGACACGACGCTCCGGAATATTTTCACGGTTGAAATGAGCGAGCTTTTCGATCAGGTGGAAATCATCGAGCAGTAAAGGACCACGCGGGCCTGCCGAGCGAGAATTCTGATTGTCGGCGACTGGTGCACCGCTGGCGGTCGTAAGGGTCTTCTGACTCATGTAAGTCTTCCTCTGGTTGTATAGCCGGTTGATTGGCTTGAGAGGAAGTATTGTGGAAAACTATTGCAGCGTCGAATTCATTAAACCATGACTATCGATAGGTTTTTTAAATCCCAGACAACAAAAAACCGGGCGCAAGGCCCGGTTTCTTGTTCAAACTGATGTCTTATTCAGCGGCTTCTACAGAGCCACCGACAGGACGATCAACCAACTCGACGTACGCCATTGGCGCGTTGTCGCCAGCGCGGAAACCGCACTTGAGGATACGCAGGTAGCCGCCCTGACGGGTTGCATAGCGCTTGCCCAGATCGTTGAACAGCTTGCCGACGATTTCTTTCGAACGAGTACGGTCGAAAGCCAGACGACGGTTAGCAACGCTGTCTTCCTTGGCCAGGGTGATCAGCGGCTCGGCAACGCGACGCAGTTCCTTGGCTTTCGGCAGGGTAGTTTTGATCAGCTCGTGCTCGAACAGCGACACCGCCATGTTTTGAAACATGGCTTTACGGTGAGAGCTGGTACGGCTCAGGTGACGTCCACTTTTACGATGACGCATGGTTCATTCCTTACCAAACTCGCGTTCGGTGATTACGACGATCAGGCCGTAGCCTTGTCGTCCTTCTTAAGACTTGCCGGCGGCCAGTTGTCGAGGCGCATGCCGAGGGAGAGACCACGAGAAGCCAGAACGTCCTTGATCTCGGTCAAGGATTTCTTGCCCAGGTTCGGAGTCTTCAACAGCTCTACTTCGGTGCGCTGAATCAGATCGCCGATGTAGTAGATGTTCTCCGCCTTAAGGCAGTTGGCCGAACGCACGGTCAGTTCCAAATCGTCAACCGGACGAAGCAGGATCGGATCGATCTCGTCTTCCTGTTCGATTACCACTGGTTCGCTGTCGCCTTTGAGGTCCACGAACGCAGCCAACTGCTGTTGCAGGATGGTTGCAGCGCGACGGATAGCCTCTTCAGGGTCCAGAGTACCGTTGGTTTCCAGATCAATAACCAGCTTGTCCAGGTTAGTACGCTGCTCGACACGGGCGTTTTCAACCACGTATGCGATACGGCGAACCGGGCTGAACGAAGAATCAAGCTGCAAGCGACCAATGCTGCGGCTTTCGTCTTCATCGCTTTGAC
Source organism: Pseudomonas syringae group sp. J254-4 (assembly GCF_032586855.1). Taxonomy (NCBI): domain Bacteria; kingdom Pseudomonadati; phylum Pseudomonadota; class Gammaproteobacteria; order Pseudomonadales; family Pseudomonadaceae; genus Pseudomonas; species Pseudomonas syringae group sp. J254-4. The sequence goes on from NZ_JAWHOO010000006.1 coordinate 232,352, forward strand.
GCGAGTCTGCCGGCTCATAACCACGACCACGAGCTACGGTGAGCTTCATGTTCAAGACGCCGTTAGACGCCAGGTTAGCGATTACGTGATCGGGGTTAACGATCTCGACATCATGATCCAGCTGAATATCGGCAGCGGTAACCACCCCCGAACCCTTCTTCGACAAGGTCAGCGTAACTTCGTCTCGACCGTGCAGCTTGATAGCCAGACCTTTAAGGTTCAACAGGATTTCAATGACGTCTTCCTGTACACCTTCGATGGCGCTGTACTCATGGAGTACACCGTCAATCTCGGCCTCGACTACTGCACAGCCGGGCATGGAGGACAACAAAATGCGGCGAAGCGCGTTGCCCAGGGTATGGCCGAAACCACGCTCGAGAGGCTCGAGAGTGATCTTGGCGCGGGTTGGACTGACAACCTGCACATCAATATGGCGGGGTGTCAGGAACTCATTTACCGAAATCTGCATGGATGCACCTATTTTCTAGCCCTTACTTGGAGTAGAGCTCGACAATCAGGCTTTCGTTGATGTCGGCGGATAGATCACTGCGAGCTGGAACGTTCTTGAAAACGCCCGATTTCTTCTCAGTGTCTACTTCTACCCATTCTACGCGGCCACGTTGGGCACACAGATCGAGAGCCTGGACAATACGCAGCTGATTCTTAGCTTTTTCGCGGATAGCAACAACGTCGCCAGCACGAACCTGATAAGAAGGAACGTTAACGGTTTTGCCGTTTACGCTGACCGACTTGTGCGAAACCAATTGACGGGATTCGGCACGCGTCGAGCCGAAGCCCATGCGGTATACAACGTTGTCCAGACGGCATTCGAGCAGTTGCAGCAGGTTCTCGCCTGTTGCACCTTTCTTGCCGGCGGCTTCTTTGTAGTAGCCGCTGAACTGACGCTCGAGAACGCCGTAGATACGACGGACTTTTTGCTTTTCACGCAGCTGAGTACCGTAATCGGACTGGCGACCGCGGCGTTGGCCGTGGATACCTGGAGCTGCTTCGATGTTGCACTTGGATTCGATAGCGCGAACGCCGCTCTTCAGAAAGAGATCGGTGCCTTCACGACGAGCAAGTTTGCATTTTGGACCAATGTAACGAGCCATTTCTTACAGTCTCCTGGATTACACGCGGCGCTTCTTCGGCGGACGGCACCCGTTGTGCGGGATTGGCGTCACGTCGGTGATGCTGGCGATCTTATAGCCACAGCCGTTCAATGCACGGACAGCGGATTCACGACCTGGGCCTGGACCCTTGACATTGACGTCGAGGTTCTTCAGACCGTACTCCAGCGCAGCTTGACCAGCACGTTCAGCAGCTACTTGAGCAGCGAACGGAGTGGACTTGCGCGAACCACGGAAACCCGAACCGCCGGAGGTAGCCCACGAAAGAGCGTTACCTTGACGATCGGTAATGGTGACGATTGTGTTGTTAAACGACGCGTGGATGTGGGCGATGCCATCAACCACTGTCTTTTTAACTTTTTTACGAGGACGAGCAGCAGGTTTTGCCATGACTAAATTCCTGTCGTTGCGCTGGTGCGATTACTTGCGGATCGGCTTACGCGGACCTTTGCGAGTACGCGCGTTGGTCTTGGTACGCTGACCGCGTACTGGAAGACCACGACGATGACGCAGACCGCGGTAGCAGCCCAGGTCCATCAAGCGCTTGATTTTCATGTTGATTTCGCGACGCAGGTCACCTTCAGTGGTGAACTTCGCCACTTCGCCACGCAGCTGTTCAATCTGCTCGTCGCTCAGATCTTTGATTTTCACCGCCGGGTTTACACCGGTGGTTGCACAAATTTTCTGTGCAGTGGTGCGACCAACACCATAGATGTAGGTCAGCGAGATAACAGTATGCTTGTTATCTGGAATGTTAACGCCTGCAATACGGGCCATTCAGTGGGACTCCAATTGACAGCTACCTACGCCCCGGAAGCCAAGAAATAGGGCGCGAGATAATATCGCTGTAGTAACAAATAATCAACCCAGCAGCGCACTAGCTGCTGGGCTTAAGCACAAATCACAATCAGCCTTGGCGCTGCTTATGACGTGGTTCCGCGCTGCAAATTACTCGAACCACACCTTCGCGGCGAATAATCTTGCAGTTACGGCACAGCTTTTTCACCGATGCACGAACTTTCATCACCAACTCCTCGAACCTTAGGGGTGCTTCAGCGCAGCATACCGCCGCTGCCACCGTAGCCCTTCAGGTTGGCTTTCTTCATCAGGGATTCATACTGGTGCGAAACGAGGTGAGATTGCACTTGCGACATAAAGTCCATCACAACCACGACCACGATCAGCAACGAGGTCCCGCCAAGGTAGAACGGTACGTTTGCCGCAACCACCAGAAACTGGGGAAGCAGGCACACGGCCGTCATATATAGAGCACCGAACATGGTCAAGCGAGTCAAAACGCCATCAATATAGCGCGCCGACTGCTCGCCTGGACGAATACCCGGAATAAAGGCACCGGACTTCTTCAGGTTTTCCGCTACGTCTTTCGGATTGAACATCAACGCCGTATAGAAGAAGCAGAAGAAAATAATCCCTGCACTAAACAGCAGAATATTCAACGGCTGACCAGGAGCGATCGACTGCGAGATGTCCTGCAACCAGCCCAGACCTTCAGACTGACCAAACCAGGAACCCAACGAAGCCGGAAACAGCAAAATGCTGCTCGCGAAGATGGCTGGAATAACGCCAGCCATGTTCACTTTCAGCGGCAAGTGGCTTGTCTGTGCAGCGAAGACCTTGCGGCCCTGCTGACGCTTGGCGTAGTGAACAGCAATACGACGCTGACCACGCTCAATAAACACCACGAAACCGATGATCGCTACCGCCAGCAAACCGATAGCAACCAGAGCGAAGATGTTGATATCACCCTGACGCGCAGACTCGAAAGACTGCCCAATTGCTCTCGGAAGACCAGCGACGATACCTGCGAAGATCAACATCGAGATACCGTTGCCGACACCGCGCTCGGTAATCTGCTCGCCCAGCCACATCATGAACATCGCACCTGCCACGAAGGTAGTTACGGCCACAAAGTGGAAACCCAGGTCCCCAGAAAACGCGACGCCCTGACTCGCCAGGCCAACGGACATGCCGATAGCTTGAACAAGAGCCAGGACAACAGTGCCATAGCGGGTGTACTGGCTTATCTTGCGACGGCCAGCTTCACCTTCCTTCTTCAACTGCTCCAGTTGCGGGCTGACGGCGGTCATCAACTGCATGATGATCGATGCCGAAATGTACGGCATGATCCCCAATGCAAAGATGCTCATCCGTTCCAGCGCGCCACCGGAAAACATGTTGAACAAGCTAAGAATGGTCCCCTCATTCTGTCGAAACAGTTCTGCGAGTCGGTCAGGGTTAATACCTGGAACCGGGATGTGTGCGCCTATTCGGTAGACGATAATCGCCAGGAACAGAAAACGCAGACGAGCCCAGAGTTCAGACATACCGCCTTTGCCGAGCGCAGAGAGAGCACCTTGCTTAGCCATTTATTCCTCGAACTTGCCGCCAGCTGCTTCGATAGCCGCACGCGCACCTTTGGTGGCGGCGATACCCTTGATAGTGACAGCGCGAGTAACTTCGCCCGACAGCATGATTTTCACACGCTGAACGTTCTGGTTAATCACGTTGGCATCTTTCAGGGACTGCACAGTTACGATGTCGCCTTCCACTTTAGCCAGCTCGGACAGACGCACTTCTGCGCGGTCCATGGCTTTCAGGGAAACGAAACCGAATTTTGGCAGGCGACGATGCAGCGGCTGTTGGCCGCCCTCAAAGCCCGGAGCAATAGTGCCACCGGAGCGGGAGCTTTGACCTTTGTGGCCACGGCCACCGGTCTTGCCCAAACCGCTACCGATACCACGGCCCGGACGATGCTTTTCGCGACGGGAACCCGGCGCTGGACTCAGATCATTGAGTTTCATCGATTAACCCTCGACTCGCAGCATGTAGTAAGCCTTGTTGATCATCCCGCGATTTTCGGGAGTATCCAGGACTTCTACAGTGTGACCGATGCGACGCAGACCCAAACCCTTAATGCACAATCTGTGATTAGGGATGCGGCCGGTCATGCTTTTGATCAGCGTTACTTTAACGGTAGCCATGATCAGATGATCTCCTCAACACGCTTGCCACGTTTGGCAGCGATCGACTCAGGAGACTGCATGCCCTTCAAACCCTTGAAAGTGGCGTGAACCACGTTTACCGGGTTAGTCGAACCGTAGCACTTGGCCAATACGTTCTGGACACCAGCAACTTCCAGCACTGCGCGCATAGCGCCGCCAGCGATGATACCGGTACCTTCAGAAGCAGGCTGCATGTACACCTTCGAGGCGCCATGAGCAGACTTCATTGCGTACTGCAGGGTAGTGCCGTTCAGATCAACCTGAATCATGTTGCGACGAGCAGCTTCCATCGCCTTCTGGATAGCAGCAGGCACTTCACGTGACTTGCCACGGCCGAAGCCAACGCGCCCTTTACCATCACCCACTACGGTCAACGCAGTGAAAGTGAAGATACGGCCGCCTTTTACGGTTTTGGCCACGCGGTTAACTTGAACCAGCTTCTCGATGTAGCCTTCGTCGCGTTTTTGGTCGTGATTTGACATAACTTAGAACTCCAGCCCGCCTTCACGAGCAGCATCAGCCAGCGCTTTGACACGGCCGTGGTACTTGAAGCCAGAACGGTCGAAAGCGACTTGCGATACACCCGCGGCTTTCGCGCGCTCGGCGACCAGCTTGCCAACCTTAGTGGCCGCGTCGATGTTGCCAGTGGCGCCATCACGCAGTTCTTTGTCCAAAGTCGAGGCGCTTGCCAGGACTTTGCTGCCGTCGGCCGAGATGACCTGGGCATAAATGTGCTGCGAAGAGCGGTGCACGCAGAGACGCACGACTTCTAGCTCGTGCATTTTCAGGCGTGCTTTGCGAGCGCGACGCAGTCGGGTAACTTTTTTGACGGTCATTTGCTATGCCCTACTTCTTCTTGGCTTCTTTACGGCGGACGACTTCGTCTGCGTAACGCACACCTTTGCCTTTGTAAGGCTCAGGACGGCGGAAGTCGCGGATCTCAGCGGCCACTTGACCAACCAACTGCTTATCGATACCGCGAATCAGGATATCGGTCTGGCTGGGGGTCTCAGCGGTGATGCCATTCGGCAATTCGTAGTCCACTGGGTGCGAGAAGCCAAGTGCAAGGTTCAGTACCGTGCCTTTTGCTTGCGCCTTGTAACCAACACCGACCAGCTGGAGCTTGCGCTCGAAGCCTTGGCTCACGCCTTGGACCATGTTGTTTACCAGTGCACGAGTGGTGCCTGCCATTGCGCGGGTTTGTTGATCGCCATTGCGAGCAGCGAAACGCAGCTCACCAGCTTCTTCAACAATCTCAACGGACGAATGGATGTTCAGTTCTAGAGTGCCCTTGGCACCCTTCACCGAAAGCAGCTGGCCGACGAGTTTGACTTCGACGCCGGATGGCAGCTTAACGGGGTTCTTAGCGACGCGTGACATGCTTATCCCCCCTTAGAACACAGTGCAAAGCACTTCGCCACCGACACCGGCAGCGCGCGCAGCACGATCCGTCATCACACCTTTACTGGTGGAGACGATAGACACACCAAGACCGCCACGAACTTTCGGCAGATCATCGGAGGACTTGTACTGACGCAAGCCTGGGCGGCTGACGCGCTTAACCTCTTCGATGACCGGACGGCCTTCGAAGTACTTAAGCTCGATGGACAGCAAGGATTTAACTTCGCTGCTGATCTGATAACCCGCAATGTAGCCTTCGTCCTTCAGGACTTTTGCTACAGCAACCTTCAACGTGGAAGATGGCATGCTTACGACGGGCTTTTCAGCCATCTGGGCATTACGGATACGAGTTAGCATGTCCGCTAACGGGTCCTGCATACTCATGGGCTAGACGCTCCTAAAACAAAATAATTAGCCTTGCGGCTACAGCTTGATCGCAGAGAACTTCCGGGCAAGTAAAAACACGGGCTCAGGCGAGCCGGCAATTCTAGTCCTACGCCGGAAATGAATCAAGCCCCAAAAGGGGCTTGATTCAAATTCAGGCGCCATCCCGACCGGTGACTTGCGTAGCCGGCGGGAGGACGCGAGAGGTGTCGCCTTACCAGCTGGCTTTAACCAGACCTGGAACGTCGCCACGCATAGCTGCTTCACGCAGCTTGTTACGGCCAAGGCCGAACTTGCGGTAAACGCCGTGCGGACGACCAGTGATGCGGCAACGGTTACGCATGCGCGCAGCGCTTGCGTCACGTGGTTGCTTCTGCAGGGCTACGGTCGCTTCCCAACGTGCTTCTGGACTTGCGTTCAGATCAACGATGATAGCTTTCAGCTCTGCACGCTTCTTGGCGTACTTGGCAACGGTGAGCTGACGCTTCAGCTCACGGTTTTTCATGCTCTTCTTGGCCATTTTCCTACTCCAATCAGTTGCGGAACGGGAATTTGAAAGCACGCAGCAATGCGCGGCCTTCATCATCGTTCTTGGCAGTGGTGGTCAGGGTAATGTCCAGACCGCGGAGAGCATCGATCTTGTCGTAGTCGATTTCCGGGAAAATGATCTGCTCTTTTACGCCCATGCTGTAGTTACCACGACCATCGAAGGACTTGGCATTCAGGCCGCGGAAGTCGCGAACCCGAGGCAGGGAGATCGACAGCAGACGATCCAGGAATTCATACATACGATCGCGGCGCAGAGTCACTTTGACGCCGATCGGCCAACCTTCGCGGACTTTAAAGCCAGCGATGGATTTCCGAGCGTAAGTCACAACGACTTTTTGACCGGTGATCTTTTCCAGGTCAGCAACAGCGTGCTCGATGACTTTTTTGTCGCCGATCGCTTCGCCCAGACCCATGTTCAGGGTGATTTTGGTAACGCGCGGAACTTCCATCACGTTCGAAAGCTTAAGTTCTTCCTTAAGTTTCGGAGCGATTTCCTTCCGGTAAATCTCTTTTAGTCGTGCCATGGTCTTCTACCTAGCAGTGTTCAAGCATCAACCGCTTTTTGGGTCGACTTGAAGACACGAATTTTCTTGCCGTCTTCAACTTTGAAACCAACGCGGTCAGCCTTGTTGGTTGCGCCGTTGAAAATGGCGACGTTGGAAGCGTGCAGTGGCGCTTCTTTCTCGACGATACCGCCCTGTACGCCCGACATCGGGTTTGGCTTGGTATGACGCTTCACCAGGTTGATCCCACCAACGACCAGACGGTCGTCAGCGAGAACCTTGAGCACCTTACCGCGCTTACCTTTGTCTTTGCCGGCGATCACGATGATCTCGTCGTCACGACGAATCTTTTGCATGTCGGATCTCCTTAAAGCACTTCAGGGGCGAGCGAGACGATCTTCATGAACTTCTCAGTACGAAGTTCACGGGTCACTGGCCCAAAGATACGGGTACCGATCGGCTCTTGCTTGTTGTTCAACAGAACAGCAGCGTTGCCGTCAAAGCGGATGATGGAGCCGTCTGCACGACGAACACCGTGGCGAGTGCGGACTACAACTGCAGTCATCACTTGGCCTTTTTTCACCTTACCGCGCGGAATTGCTTCCTTGACGGTCACTTTGATGATGTCACCGATACCAGCGTAACGACGATGGGAGCCACCCAGCACCTTGATGCACATAACGCGGCGTGCGCCGCTGTTATCGGCCACATCGAGCATGGATTGAGTCTGAATCATATAATTTCTCCGACCCCTAGCCCTTAGACTTCCACAGCGCGTTCGAGGATATCAACCAACGCCCAAGACTTGGTCTTGGCTACCGGACGAGTTTCACGAATCGTGACCTTGTCGCCGATATGGCATTGGTTGGTTTCGTCGTGCGCGTGCAGCTTAGTCGAACGCTTAACGTATTTACCGTAGATCGGGTGCTTTACGCGACGCTCGATCAGAACGGTGATGGTCTTGTCCATCTTGTCGCTGACAACACGGCCAGTCAGCGTACGGACAGTTTTTTCGGCTTCAGCCATGATTACTTACCTGCCTGCTGGTTGAGCACAGTTTTCACGCGAGCGATGTCACGCTTAACTTGCGAGAGCAGATGAGACTGCCCCAACTGGCCAGTTGCTTTCTGCATACGCAGATTGAACTGGTCGCGCAGCAGGCCGAGCAGTTGCTCGTTCAGCTGCTGTGCTGATTTTTCACGAAGTTCATTCGCTTTCATCACATCACCGTCCGCTTAACAAAGGAGGTGGCGAGCGGCAGCTTTGCAGCAGCCAGGGCGAAAGCCTCACGCGCCAGCTCTTCAGTAACACCCTCGATTTCATACAGGACTTTGCCTGGCTGAATCTGGGCAACCCAGTACTCCACGTTACCCTTACCTTTACCCATCCGAACTTCGAGTGGCTTTTTGGTTACAGGCTTGTCCGGGAACACACGGATCCAGATCTTGCCGCCACGTTTAACGTGACGGGTCAGAGCACGACGCGCTGACTCGATCTGACGAGCGGTGAGACGACCACGAGCAACAGACTTCAGCGCGAACTCGCCGAAGCTGACTTTGCTACCGCGCAGTGCCAGACCACGGTTGTGGCCGGTCATCTGCTTGCGGAACTTCGTACGCTTTGGTTGCAACATTTGGCGTACCCCTTACTTAGCAGCTTTTTTACGAGGCGCTGGTGCTTGTGGTTTCAGTTCTTCTTGGCGACCACCAATTACTTCGCCTTTGAAGATCCAAACCTTTACACCGATCACACCGTAAGTGGTGTGAGCTTCGTAGTTGGCATAGTCGATGTCGGCACGCAGGGTGTGCAGTGGCACACGACCTTCGCGATACCATTCAGTACGTGCGATTTCAGCACCGCCGAGACGACCGCTCACTTGGATTTTGATGCCTTTGGCACCAATGCGCATGGCGTTCTGAACAGCGCGCTTCATAGCGCGACGGAACATTACGCGACGCTCCAGCTGCTGAGCTACGCTCTGCGCAACCAGCATACCGTCGAGCTCCGGCTTACGGATCTCTTCGATATTGATGTGCACAGGCACACCCATTTGCTTGGTCAGGTCCTGACGCAGTTTCTCAACATCTTCACCTTTCTTCCCGATAACGATACCTGGACGAGCGGTGTGGATGGTGATACGTGCTGTCTGAGCCGGACGATGGATATCGATACGGCTGACGGACGCGCTTTTTAATTTGTCTTGGAGGTACTCACGCACTTTCAGATCAGCGAACAAATAGTCCGCATAAGTCCGACCGTCTGCGTACCAGACGGAGGTGTGCTCCTTGACGATTCCCAGGCGAATGCCAATGGGATGTACTTTCTGACCCATCTCTTCGACTCCGTTACTTGTCAGCAACCTTGACAGTGATATGGCAAGACCGCTTGACGATGCGATCAGCACGGCCTTTAGCACGTGGCATGATGCGCTTCAGCGAACGCCCTTCGTTGACGAAAACGGTGGAGACCTTAAGGTCATCAACGTCTGCGCCTTCGTTATGCTCGGCGTTGGCTACAGCCGACTCCAGCACTTTCTTCAGGATCTCGGCGGCTTTCTTACTGCTGAAAGCCAACAGGTTGAGCGCTTCGCCCACCTTCTTCCCGCGGATCTGGTCGGCGACCAAGCGGGCTTTCTGGGCGGAGATTCGAGCGCCCGACAACTTAGCGGCTACTTCCATCGTTCCTTACCCCTTAACGCTTGGCTTTCTTGTCTGCCACGTGCCCACGATATGTGCGGGTACCGGCAAACTCGCCTAGTTTATGGCCGACCATGTCTTCGTTCACGAGAACTGGGACATGTTGACGACCGTTATGCACTGCAATGGTCAGACCGACCATTTGTGGCAGGATCATCGAACGACGCGACCAGGTTTTAACTGGTTTGCGATCGTTCTTTTCCGCCGCCACTTCGATCTTCTTCAGTAGGTGAAGATCAATAAAAGGACCTTTTTTCAGAGAACGTGGCACTGTCGTATCCCTCTATTTACTTGCGACGACGGACGATCATTTTGTCGGTACGCTTATTACCACGAGTCTTCGCGCCCTTAGTCGGGAAGCCCCACGGCGATACCGGATGACGACCACCAGAGGTACGACCTTCACCACCACCATGTGGGTGGTCAACCGGGTTCATGGCAACACCACGAACGGTTGGGCGAACGCCACGCCAGCGTTTGGCACCCGCTTTACCCAGCGAACGAAGGCTGTGCTCGGAGTTCGAGACTTCACCCAGCGTTGCACGGCACTCAGACAGTACTTTACGCATTTCACCGGAGCGAAGACGCAGGGTAACGTACACGCCTTCACGAGCGATCAGCTGTGCCGAGGCACCAGCGGAACGAGCGATCTGTGCGCCTTTACCTGGCTTCAGTTCGATGCCGTGTACGGTGCTACCAACTGGAATGTTGCGCAGTTGAAGAGCGTTGCCCGGCTTGATTGGTGCCAGAGCACCTGCAATCAGCTGGTCGCCAGCACTCACGCCTTTAGGGGCGATGATGTAGCGGCGCTCGCCGTCTGCGTAAAGCAGCAGAGCAATGTGAGCAGTACGGTTTGGATCGTATTCGATACGCTCGACGGTGGCAGCGATGCCATCCTTGTCGTTGCGACGGAAGTCGACCAGACGATAATGCTGCTTATGGCCACCACCGATATGACGGGTAGTAATACGACCATTGTTGTTACGACCACCAGACTTCGATTTTTTCTCGAGCAGCGGTGCGTGAGGAGCGCCTTTATGCAGCTCCTGGTTGACCACCTTGACCACAAAACGGCGGCCAGGGGAAGTCGGTTTGCATTTAACGATTGCCATGATGCACCCCTTCCTTACTCAGCACTGCTGCTGAAATCGAGATCTTGGCCTGGCTGAAGGGAGATAACTGCCTTCTTCCAGTCATTACGCTTGCCCAGACCGCGAGCAGTGCGCTTGCTCTTACCCAGAACATTCAGGGTAGTAACACGCTCTACTTTCACGCTGAACAGGCTTTCGACGGCCTTCTTGATTTCCAGCTTGGTTGCGTCAGTAGCAACCTTGAAAACGAACTGACCTTTTTTGTCTGCAAGAACCGTAGCCTTCTCGGAAACGTGCGGGCCAAGCAGAACTTTAAATACGCGTTCCTGGTTCATCCCAGCAGCTCCTCGAATTTCTTCACGGCCGACACAGTGATCAACACTTTGTCGTATGCGATCAGACTAACTGGATCGGAACCTTGAACGTCACGTACATCAACGTGCGGCAGGTTACGAGCAGCCAGGTACAGATTCTGGTCAACAGCGTCAGACACGATCAGGACGTCAGTCAGGCCCATGCCAGTCAGCTTGTTCAGCAAATCTTTGGTTTTCGGTGCTTCAACAGCGAAGTCCTGAACCACGACCAAACGATCAGTACGAACCAGTTCAGCAAGGATGGAGCGCAGAGCAGCGCGATACATCTTCTTGTTGAGCTTCTGAGTGTGATCCTGAGGACGAGCTGCGAAAGTGGTACCGCCGCCACGCCAGATTGGGCTACGGATAGTACCGGCACGAGCACGGCCAGTACCTTTCTGACGCCAAGGGCGCTTACCGCCACCACGAACGTCGGAACGGGTCTTTTGCTGCTTGCTACCCTGACGACCGCCAGCCATGTAGGCCACGACTGCCTGGTGAACCAGCGTCTCGTTGAATTCGCCGCCAAATGTCAGTTCGGAAACTTCGATTGCCTGAGCGTCATTTACATTTAATTGCATGTCAGCTTCCCCTTAACCGCGAGCCTTGGCTGCCGGACGTACAACCAGGTTGCCGCCAGTAGCGCCAGGAACAGCACCCTTGACCAACAACAGATTGCGTTCAGCGTCCACGCGCACTACTTCCAGGGACTGCACGGTCACGCGCTCAGCGCCCATATGACCGGACATTTTTTTGCCCTTGAATACACGACCAGGAGTCTGGCACTGGCCGATAGAGCCTGGGACGCGGTGGGAGACGGAGTTACCGTGGGTATTGTCTTGACCACGGAAATTCCAACGCTTGATCGTACCCTGGAAGCCTTTACCCTTGGACTGACCGGTTACATCGACCAGTTGACCAGCGGCGAAGATTTCAGCGTTGATCTGATCGCCAGCCTGGTAGTCGCCTTCTTCAAGACGGAATTCCATGACAGTACGACCGGCGGCAACGTTCGCCTTGGCGAAGTGGCCAGCCTGAGCGGCTGTAACACGCGAAGCGCGACGCTCGCCGACAGTGACTTGCACTGCACGATAGCCATCGGTTTCTTCGGTTTTGAACTGAGTGACGCGATTCGGCTCGATCTCAATGACCGTGACCGGAATGGAGACACCTTCTTCGGTGAAAATACGGGTCATACCGCATTTACGACCGACTACACCAATAGTCATGTTGTAAACCTCATGAGTGTACGGGGCTTTCACCCGCTATGGCCGCCCATTTCAGAGCGTTACACGACTAAGACCCAAGTCTTAGCCGAGGCTGATCTGAACTTCCACACCGGCCGCAAGATCAAGCTTCATAAGCGCATCAACGGTTTTTTCCGTTGGCTGAACAATGTCCAGAACACGCTTGTGAGTACGGATCTCATACTGGTCGCGCGCGTCTTTGTTGACGTGCGGAGAAACCAGAACGGTGAACCGCTCTTTACGAGTCGGCAGTGGAATCGGACCACGCACCTGTGCACCAGTACGTTTCGCGGTTTCCACGATTTCCTGGGTTGATTGGTCGATCAGGCGATGGTCAAAAGCCTTCAACCTGATACGGATTTGCTGGTTTTGCATTGGATTCAGACTCCAGATTGCTGTTCCCACCGAGCGCAATACGCCCGTTAAAAGGAGGCGCAATTCTATAGACGACCTCACTAGGTGTCAACCCAATAAAAAAGCCCCCGCGTTGCGGGGGCTCTTTTTGGGAATCAACGCTTACGCGATGATTTTGGCCACGACGCCAGCGCCGACGGTACGACCGCCTTCACGGATTGCGAAACGCAGACCATCTTCCATTGCGATTGGCTTGATCAGGGTAACGGAAACTTTAACGTTATCACCTGGCATAACCATTTCTACGCCTTCCGGCAGTTCGCAGCTACCAGTTACGTCGGTAGTACGGAAGTAGAACTGTGGACGGTAGCCTTTGAAGAACGGAGTGTGACGACCGCCTTCTTCTTTGCTCAGAACGTAGATTTCAGCTTCGAACTGAGTGTGCGGCTTGACGGTACCTGGCTTGACCAGAACCTGACCACGCTCAACGTCGTCACGCTTGGTACCACGCAGCAGAACGCCGCAGTTCTCGCCAGCACGACCTTCGTCGAGCAACTTACGGAACATTTCAACACCGGTGCAGGTGGTGACGGTAGTGTCACGCAGACCAACGATTTCCAGTGGATCCTGAACCTTAACGATACCGCGCTCAATACGACCAGTCACAACAGTACCGCGACCGGAGATCGAGAACACGTCTTCGATTGGCATCAGGAACGGCTTGTCGGTCAGACGAACTGGTTCTGGAATGTAGGAGTCCAGTGTTTCAACCAGTTTACGAACGGCAGTGGTGCCCATTTCGTTGTCGTCTTTACCTTCCAGAGCCATACGAGCAGAACCGATGATGATCGGAGTGTCGTCGCCTGGGAAGTCGTAAGTGCTCAGCAGATCGCGCACTTCCATCTCAACCAGTTCCAGCAGCTCAGCGTCGTCTACCAGGTCAGCCTTGTTCAGGAAAACCACGATGTACGGAACGCCAACCTGACGGGACAGCAGGATGTGCTCACGGGTTTGTGGCATCGGACCATCAGCGGCCGAACAAACCAGAATAGCGCCGTCCATCTGGGCAGCACCGGTGATCATGTTCTTCACGTAGTCAGCGTGACCTGGGCAGTCAACGTGAGCGTAGTGACGGATCAACGATTTGTATTCGACGTGCGCGGTATTGATGGTAATACCACGAGCTTTCTCTTCAGGTGCGCTGTCGATCTTGTCGAATTCAACAGCAGCCGAACCGAAAACTTCGGAGCAGACGCGAGTCAGAGCAGCGGTCAGCGTGGTTTTACCGTGGTCAACGTGACCAATGGTGCCAACGTTGACGTGCGGGAGGGAACGATCAAATTTTTCTTTAGCCACGACAAATAACTCCTAGCCTAAAGGCGCTGAATCAGCCTTGTTTTTTGGTTACAGTTTCGACGATGTGCGACGGAGCTGTATTGTATTTTTTGAATTCCATAGAGTAGCTTGCGCGACCCTGAGACATGGAGCGAACGTCGGTCGCATAACCGAACATCTCACCCAACGGAACCTCGGCACGAATTACTTTGCCGGAAACCGTATCTTCCATACCCAAGATCATGCCGCGACGGCGGTTAAGGTCGCCCATCACGTCACCCATATAGTCTTCAGGCGTAACAACCTCTACCGCCATGATCGGCTCAAGCAACTCACCACCGCCCTTCTGGGCCAGTTGCTTGGTCGCCATGGAAGCAGCCACCTTAAACGCCATCTCGTTCGAGTCGACGTCATGGTAGGAACCATCAAACACGGTAGCCTTCAGGCCGATCAGCGGATAGCCGGCAACAACGCCGTTCTTCATCTGCTCTTCGATACCCTTCTGGATAGCCGGGATGTATTCCTTGGGAACAACACCACCTACCACTTCGTTTACGAATTGCAGACCTTCCTGACCTTCGTCAGCAGGTGCAAAACGGATCCAGCAGTGACCGAACTGGCCACGACCGCCGGATTGACGAACGAACTTGCCTTCGATTTCACAATTCTTCGTGATGCGCTCACGATAGGAAACCTGAGGCTTGCCGATGTTGGCTTCGACGTTGAACTCACGGCGCATCCGGTCAACCAGGATGTCCAGGTGCAGCTCGCCCATGCCAGAGATGATCGTTTGACCAGTCTCTTCATCAGTCTTGACGCGGAAAGAAGGGTCTTCCTGAGCAAGTTTGCCCAGAGCGATACCCATTTTTTCCTGGTCATCCTTGGTTTTTGGCTCAACGGCAACCGAAATAACCGGCTCCGGGAAGTCCATGCGAACCAGGATGATTGGCTTGTCAGCGTTGCACAAGGTCTCACCAGTGGTGACGTCCTTCATGCCGATCAAGGCCGCGATGTCACCAGCGCGAACTTCCTTGATTTCTTCGCGGGCGTTTGCGTGCATTTGCACCATACGACCCACACGCTCTTTCTTGCCTTTCACCGAGTTGATCACGCCGTCGCCGGATGCCAACACGCCCGAGTAAACGCGGACGAAAGTCAAGGTACCCACGAATGGGTCGGTAGCGATCTTGAACGCCAAAGCCGAGAACGGCTCGTTGTCGTCTGCATGACGCTCCATCAGGACTTCTTCGTTATCAGGATCGGAACCCTTGATAGCTGGAATGTCGGTCGGAGCCGGCAGGTAGTCGATCACGGCGTCGAGAACCAAGGGAACGCCCTTGTTCTTGAAGGAAGAACCGCAAACAGCAAGAACGATCTCACCAGCGATAGTACGCTGACGCAGAGCGGCCTTGATTTCCTCGTTGGTGAGCTCTTCACCTTCGAGGTATTTGTTCATCAGCTCTTCGCTGGCTTCGGCAGCAGCCTCAACCATGTTGCTGCGCCACTCATCAGCCAGTTCCTGCAGCTCGGCAGGGATAGGCTCACGACGTGGAACCATACCCTTGTCGGCATCGTTCCAGTAAACAGCTTCCATGGACATCAGATCGATCTGACCCTGGAAGTTGTCTTCGGCACCAATGGCCAACTGGATCGGTACCGGGGTGTGACCCAGGCGCTGCTTGATCTGAGCGATTACGCGCAGAAAGTTTGCACCAGCACGGTCCATCTTGTTCACGTAAACGATACGTGGAACACCGTACTTGTTGGCCTGACGCCATACGGTTTCGGACTGCGGCTCTACGCCGGAAGTGCCACAGAACACAACGACCGCGCCGTCGAGTACACGCAGGGAACGCTCAACTTCAATGGTGAAGTCAACGTGGCCCGGGGTGTCAATAACGTTGAAACGGTATTGGTCTTTGTGTTGCTTCTCGGAACCCTGCCAGAAGGCAGTAATAGCAGCAGAAGTAATGGTAATACCACGCTCCTGCTCCTGAACCATCCAGTCCGTGGTCGCGGCGCCGTCATGCACCTCGCCCATTTTGTGGCTTTTGCCGGTGTAAAAAAGGACGCGCTCGGTGGTGGTGGTTTTACCAGCATCCACGTGAGCAACGATACCAATGTTACGGTAGCGGCCAATCGGAGTAGTACGAGCCATAAAGCCCTCGCAAAATTAGTGACGCTGAAATTAGAAGCGGTAGTGCGAGAAAGCCTTGTTGGCCTCAGCCATACGGTGCACGTCTTCACGCTTCTTGACCGCAGCACCTTTACCTTCGGCGGCGTCCAGCAGTTCGCCAGCCAAACGCAGCGCCATTGACTTCTCACCGCGCTTGCGCGCGAAGTCTACCAGCCAACGCATTGCCAGAGCATTACGACGGGACGGACGAACTTCGACAGGAACCTGGTAAGTGGCACCGCCTACACGGCGCGACTTTACTTCGACCAGCGGAGCGATGGCGTCGAGAGCTTTCTCGAAGATTTCCAGGGGGTCGCTGTTCTTGCGTTCTTTAACCTTTTCCAGCGCGCCATAAACGATACGCTCGGCAACGGCTTTCTTGCCGCTTTCCATAACGTGGTTCATGAACTTGGCCAGGATCTGGCTGCCGTATTTTGGATCGTCAAGCACTTCGCGCTTGGCTGCTACGCGTCTTCTTGGCATGGATAAGCCCTCAAACGGTCTTCAGGTTAGCTCGGGACCACCATCCTGCAAGGGATGCGCCCGACCTTACTCTTATCGACTCAGAAAAATAGAAATCTGCAATTTCACACAGAAGCCAAAAACTACTTAGGCTTCTTGGTACCGTATTTCGAGCGACCCTGGTTACGGCCTTTAACGCCGGAAGTATCCAGAGAACCACGAACGGTGTGATAACGAACACCTGGCAAGTCTTTTACACGACCGCCACGGATCAGTACCACGCTGTGCTCTTGCTGGTTGTGCGCTTCACCACCGATGTACGAGGAAACCTCGAAACCGTTGGTCAGGCGCACACGGCAGACTTTACGCAATGCCGAGTTAGGTTTTTTCGGCGTGGTGGTATACACACGAGTGCACACACCGCGACGTTGCGGGCAGTTCTGCAGCGCAGGCACGTCGGATTTCTCGACGATACGCTTACGCGGCTGACGTACCAGCTGGTTGATAGTTGCCATCTACTAGCTCCACTGTTGTCTTGCGACGCTATTGTCTTACAAGAAAAGCAAATGACAGGGCACAAGCCCCGCCAAATTTAGGGGTACAAGAGTCTAAAGAGGATCCCGCCCCCAGTCAAGACAAAGCCCCGACATCCTCAAGAGGCAAACGACACGAAAACGTGCTGTCTGCCAGATGAAAATGCCGAGGCTTTAGTCTCAATTACCGCTGGAGTTCAACGCTTCAGTCAGAGCGGCTTCTACTTCGCTCGCGCTGACACGGGTCGGTTTGTCCATTTCACGACGACGCTTGCGCTCGCTGTGATAAGCCAGACCGGTACCGGCCGGGATCAGACGACCCACAACCACGTTTTCCTTCAGGCCGCGCAAGTAATCGCGCTTGCCAGTCACAGCCGCCTCGGTCAGTACGCGGGTTGTCTCCTGGAAGGAGGCCGCGGAGATGAACGACTCGGTGGACAGCGATGCCTTGGTGATACCCAGCAACACGCGAGTGAACTTGGAGACAAACTTGTCTTCCGTGCTCAAACGCTCGTTTTCTACCAGTACGTGAGTCAATTCCATCTGGTCGCCCTTGATGAAACTGGAATCGCCAGACTCGGCAATTTCAACTTTGCGCAGCATCTGACGCAGAATCGTCTCGATGTGCTTGTCGTTGATCTTCACGCCTTGCAGACGGTATACGTCCTGAATCTCGTTGACGATGTACTTGGCCAGCGCACTCACACCCAACAGACGCAGGATGTCGTGTGGATCGCTAGGACCGTCGGAGATAACTTCGCCGCGGTTCACTTGCTCGCCTTCGAAGACGTTCAGGTGACGCCACTTCGGAATCAGCTCTTCGTACGGATCGCTACCGTCGTTCGGGGTAATGACCAGACGGCGCTTGCCTTTGGTTTCTTTACCGAATGCGATGGTACCGCTGACTTCTGCAAGGATCGACGCCTCTTTCGGACGACGGGCTTCGAACAGGTCGGCAACACGCGGCAGACCACCGGTGATGTCACGAGTCTTCGAAGTTTCCTGCGGAATACGAGCGATAACATCACCGATCGCGATCTGCGCACCGTCAGCCACACCGACCAGGGCGTTGGCTGGCAGGAAGTACTGAGCAGGTACGTCAGTACCTGGCAACAGCAGATCCTTGCCATCCAGACCAACCATCTTCACAGCAGGACGGATGTCCTTGCCGGCAGCCGGACGGTCTTTGGCATCAAGCACTTCAATGTTGGTCATACCGGTCAATTCGTCTGTCTGACGCTTGATCGTGATGCCTTCTTCCATGCCGACGTAGGTAACAGTACCTTTCATCTCGGTGACGATTGGGTGAGTGTGCGGATCCCACTTGGCCACGATAGAGCCAGCGTCGACCTTGTCGCCTTCCTTCACCGAAATCACTGCACCGTATGGCAGTTTGTAACGCTCACGCTCGCGACCGAAGTCATCAGCGATGGCCAGCTCACCGGAGCGGGATACCGCAACCAGGTGACCGTCAACACGCTCAACGTGCTTCAGGTTGTGAAGACGGACAGTACCGCCATTCTTCACCTGAACGCTGTCGGCTGCCGAGGTCCGGCTTGCCGCACCACCAATGTGGAACGTACGCATTGTCAGCTGGGTACCCGGCTCACCGATCGACTGTGCAGCGATTACGCCGACAGCTTCACCGATGTTGACCTGGTGACCGCGAGCCAGGTCGCGACCGTAGCACTTGGCACAGATGCCGTAGCGCGTTTCACAGCTGATTGGCGAGCGAACGATCACTTCGTCGATGCTGTTCAGCTCGATGAACTCGACCCACTTCTCGTCTACCAGCGTGCCAGCAGGAACGATGACGTCCTCTGTACCCGGCTTGAACACGTCACGGGCGATAACTCGACCCAGTACGCGCTCACCCAGCGGCTCTACAACGTCACCGCCTTCAATGTGCGGAGTCATCAGCAGACCGTGCTCGGTACCGCAATCCACCTCGGTAACCACCAGATCCTGAGCAACGTCTACCAGACGGCGAGTCAGATAACCGGAGTTAGCGGTTTTCAGTGCGGTATCCGCAAGACCCTTACGAGCACCGTGAGTGGAGATGAAGTACTGAAGTACGCTCAAACCTTCACGGAAGTTCGCAGTGATCGGCGTTTCGATGATGGAGCCGTCAGGCTTGGCCATCAGACCACGCATACCTGCCAGCTGGCGAATCTGGGCAGCAGAACCACGCGCACCGGAGTCAGCCATCATGTACATCGAGTTGAAGGATTCCTGGTCAACTTCGACGCCATGACGATCGATGACCTTCTCTTTCGAGAGGTTCGACATCATTGCCTTGGACACTTCGTCGTTGGCCTTGGACCAGAGGTCGATCACCTTGTTGTACTTCTCGCCCTGGGTTACCAGGCCGGAGGCGTACTGACTTTCGATCTCTTTAACTTCTTCGGTGGCCGCGTCGATGATGCGAGCTTTTTCATCCGGGATAACGAAGTCGTTAACGCCGATGGAAACACCCGAAATGGTCGAGTAGGCAAAACCGGTGTACATCAACTGGTCAGCGAAGATCACGGTCTCTTTCAAACCAACCACGCGATAGCACTGGTTGATCAGCTTGGAGATCGCCTTCTTCTTCATAGGCTGGTTGACGACGTCGTAGGACAGGCCGGCCGGAACCACCTGGAACAGCAACGCACGGCCAACAGTGGTGTCGACGATACGGGTGTTCTTGACGCTGCCACCATCACGGTCGTTGACCGTTTCGTGGATACGAACCTTGACCTTGGCATGCAGAGCCGCTTCGCCGGCGCGGAATACGCGGTCGACTTCCTGCAGATCCGCAAACACACGACCTTCGCCCTTGGCGTTGATCGCTTCACGAGTCATGTAATACAGACCCAGTACAACGTCCTGCGAAGGAACGATGATTGGCTCACCGTTGGCTGGCGACAGGATGTTGTTGGTCGACATCATCAGTGCACGCGCTTCGAGCTGAGCCTCCAGCGTCAGAGGTACGTGAACGGCCATCTGGTCGCCGTCGAAGTCAGCGTTGTACGCAGCACAGACCAGCGGGTGCAGCTGAATAGCCTTACCTTCGATCAATACTGGTTCAAACGCCTGGATGCCCAGACGGTGAAGAGTTGGCGCACGGTTCAGAAGCACTGGGTGTTCGCGAATGACTTCAGCAAGAACGTCCCAGACCTCTGGCAGCTCGCGCTCGACCATCTTCTTGGCAGCCTTGATGGTCGTGGCCAGGCCACGCATTTCCAGCTTGCCGAAGATGAACGGCTTGAACAGCTCGAGAGCCATTTTTTTCGGCAGACCGCACTGATGCAGACGCAGGGTCGGACCTACGGTAATTACCGAACGGCCCGAGTAGTCAACGCGCTTACCGAGCAAGTTCTGACGGAAACGACCTTGCTTACCCTTGATCATGTCAGCCAGGGACTTCAGAGGACGCTTGTTCG
The DNA here is from genome assembly GCF_032586855.1 of Pseudomonas syringae group sp. J254-4. Lineage (NCBI taxonomy): Bacteria > Pseudomonadati > Pseudomonadota > Gammaproteobacteria > Pseudomonadales > Pseudomonadaceae > Pseudomonas > Pseudomonas syringae group sp. J254-4. Next base: position 253,014 of record NZ_JAWHOO010000006.1, read on the forward strand.
AACCTGTGATCGCACGACCGCGACGACCGTTGTCGAGCAGCGCATCGACCGCTTCCTGCAGCATGCGCTTTTCGTTGCGCACGATGATGTCGGGAGCAGACAGATCCAGCAGACGCTTCAGACGGTTGTTACGGTTGATCACTCGACGATACAGATCGTTGAGGTCGGACGTCGCGAAACGGCCACCGTCAAGCGGAACCAGAGGACGCAGATCTGGCGGCAGAACCGGCAGAACGGTCAGCACCATCCACTCAGGGAGGTTGCCGGAACCCTGGAAGGCTTCCATCAATTTCAGACGCTTGGACAGCTTCTTGATTTTGGTTTCGGAATTGGTTTGCGGAATTTCTTCACGCAGACGGCCAATTTCGTGCTCCAGATCAATAGCGTGCAGCAGTTCGCGGACAGCCTCGGCACCCATGCGGGCGTCGAAGTCATCACCGAACTCTTCGAGGGCTTCGAAGTATTGCTCGTCGTTCAGCAGCTGACCTTTTTCAAGGGTAGTCATGCCTGGATCGATAACGACATAGCTCTCGAAGTAGAGAACACGTTCGATATCACGCAGGGTCATGTCCATCAGCAAGCCGATACGGGACGGCAGCGATTTCAGGAACCAGATGTGAGCAACCGGCGAAGCCAGCTCGATGTGAGCCATGCGCTCGCGACGAACCTTGGCCAGTGCTACTTCAACACCGCATTTTTCGCAGATGACACCACGGTGCTTCAGGCGCTTGTACTTACCGCACAGGCACTCGTAATCTTTTACCGGGCCAAAGATCTTGGCGCAGAACAGACCGTCACGCTCAGGCTTGAACGTACGGTAGTTGATGGTTTCCGGCTTTTTAACTTCACCGAACGACCAAGAGCGGATCATCTCAGGCGATGCAAGTCCGATACGGATTGCGTCGAACTCTTCGACTTGACCCTGGTTTTTCAGCAAATTCAGTAGGTCTTTCAAGGCTTTTCCTCCTGGCGGAGCAGGGAGCAGGCAATACCGCCCTGCCCCCGATTCGCGTCACGTGTTATTCGGTTTCCAGATCGATATCGATACCGAGCGAACGGATTTCTTTGATCAACACGTTGAAAGACTCGGGCATGCCCGGCTCCATACGGTGATCGCCGTCCACGATGTTTTTGTACATCTTGGTACGACCGTTCACATCGTCCGACTTCACTGTGAGCATTTCCTGCAGAGTGTACGCCGCGCCGTATGCTTCCAGCGCCCACACTTCCATCTCCCCGAAACGCTGACCACCGAACTGTGCCTTACCACCCAGCGGCTGCTGAGTAACCAGGCTGTACGAACCAGTGGAACGCGCGTGCATCTTGTCGTCCACCAAGTGGTTCAGCTTCAGCATGTACATGTAGCCAACCGTTACAGCACGTTCAAACTTGTTGCCGGTACGACCGTCGAACAGCTGCATCTGGCCGCTTTCCGGCATATCTGCCAGCTTGAGCATTGCCTTGATTTCGCTTTCCTTGGCACCGTCGAAAACCGGGGTAGCCATCGGTACGCCGTTACGCAGGTTCTTGGCGAGGTCCAGGATTTCGTTGTCGCTGAGGTCTTCCAGAGTTTCCTGACGACCGCCGATTTCGTTGTAGATCTCGTTGAGGAACTTGCGCAGCTCAGCAACTTTACGCTGCTCTTCAAGCATGCGGTTGATCTTCTCGCCCAGACCTTTGGCCGCGAGGCCCAGGTGGGTTTCGAGAATCTGACCAACGTTCATACGCGAAGGTACGCCCAGCGGGTTGAGGACGATATCCACCGGCGTGCCATTGGCATCGTGCGGCATGTCTTCAACCGGCATGATCACGGAGACCACACCCTTGTTACCGTGACGACCGGCCATCTTGTCGCCCGGCTGGATGCGACGACGGATTGCCAGGTAGACCTTGACGATTTTCAGAACGCCTGGAGCCAGGTCATCGCCCTGCTGCAGTTTGCGTTTCTTGTCTTCGAACTTGTCATCCAGAAGACGGCGACGATCAACGATGTAGGCCTGAGCTTTCTCAAGCTGCTCATTCAGAGCATCTTCAGCCATGCGCAGTTTGAACCACTGACCATGCTCAAGACCATCAAGCACTTCGTTGGTGATTTCCTGACCTTTCTTGAGGCCAGCACCGCCTTCGGCTACACGACCCACCAGCGCAGAGCGCAGACGTTCGAAAGTAGCGCCTTCGACAATACGGAACTCTTCGTTCAGATCCTTACGGATCTCGTCGAGTTGCGACTTCTCGATGGACAGGGCACGCGCATCACGTTCGACGCCATCACGGGTGAAGACCTGAACGTCAATGACAGTACCCTTGGTGCCGGTCGGCACGCGCAGGGAAGTATCTTTAACGTCGCTGGCTTTCTCACCGAAAATCGCGCGCAACAGTTTTTCTTCCGGAGTCAGCTGGGTCTCGCCTTTCGGAGTGACCTTACCGACCAGGATGTCGCCGGCGCCTACTTCGGCACCTACATAAACGATACCCGCTTCGTCCAGCTTGTTCAGAGCCGCTTCACCCACGTTCGGGATGTCGGCGGTGATCTCTTCAGGCCCAAGCTTGGTGTCACGTGCCACACAGGTCAGTTCCTGAATGTGGATCGTGGTGAAGCGGTCTTCCTGAACAACACGCTCAGAAAGACAGATCGAGTCTTCGAAGTTGAAACCGTTCCAGGCCATGAACGCGATGCGCATGTTCTGACCCAGAGCCAGCTCACCCATATCGGTGGACGGGCCGTCGGCCATGATGTCGCTACGCTGAACACGGTCACCCTTGCTGACCAGCGGACGCTGGTTGATGCAGGTGTTCTGGTTCGAACGGGTGTATTTGGTCAGGTTGTAGATATCTACACCTGCCTCACCTGTTTCTACTTCGTCATCGGCAACGCGAACAACGATACGGCTGGCGTCAACCGAGTCGATCACACCACCACGACGAGCCACGACGCAAACGCCGGAGTCACGGGCAACGTTGCGCTCCATGCCGGTACCTACCAGCGGCTTGTCGGCACGCAGGGTCGGTACAGCCTGACGCTGCATGTTGGAACCCATCAATGCGCGGTTGGCGTCATCGTGCTCGAGGAACGGAATCAGCGACGCGGCTACCGACACAACCTGCTTGGGCGAAACGTCCATCAGGGTGACATCGGCAGGTGCCTTGACGGTGAATTCGTTCAAGTGACGCACAGCAACCAGCTCGTCGATCAGCTCTTGCTTGTCGTTCATTGCAGCCGAAGCCTGAGCAATGACGTGGTCCGCTTCTTCGATCGCCGAAAGGAAAACGATTTCTTCGGTTACCAGACCTTCCTTGACCACACGGTACGGGCTCTCAAGGAAGCCATACTGGTTGGTGCGAGCATAAGCCGCCAGGGAGTTGATCAGACCGATGTTCGGACCTTCCGGCGTCTCGATCGGGCAGACACGGCCATAGTGAGTCGGGTGAACGTCTCGAACTTCAAAGCCGGCACGCTCACGAGTCAGACCGCCAGGGCCGAGTGCAGAAACACGACGCTTGTGAGTGATCTCGGAAAGCGGGTTGTTCTGGTCCATGAACTGGGAAAGCTGGCTGGAACCGAAGAACTCCTTGACCGCCGCCGCAACAGGCTTGGCGTTGATCAGGTCCTGAGGCATCAGACCTTCGCTTTCTGCCATGGACAGACGCTCTTTGACAGCGCGCTCGACACGGACCAGACCTACACGGAACTGGTTCTCGGCCATCTCGCCAACGCAACGAACGCGACGGTTACCGAGGTGGTCGATGTCATCGACGATGCCTTTGCCGTTACGGATGTCAACGAGCGTCTTGAGGACCGCTACGATGTCTTCCTTGCACAACACACCCGAACCTTCGATTTCGGTACGACCGATACGACGGTTGAACTTCATCCGACCTACAGCAGACAGGTCATAACGCTCAGGACTGAAGAACAGGTTGTTGAACAGCGTTTCGGCTGCATCCTTGGTCGGAGGCTCGCCAGGACGCATCATGCGATAGATCTCGACCAGCGCTTCCAGTTGGTTGCTGGTGGAGTCGATCTTCAGCGTGTCAGAGACGAACGGACCGCAGTCGATATCGTTGGTGTACAACGTCTCGATGCGAACGACCTGAGCCTTGGCGATCTTGGCCAGAATTTCAGTGTTCAGCTCGGTATTGCACTCGGCAATGATCTCACCGGTTGCCGGATGCACGATGACCTTGGCAGTGGTACGACCCAGGACATAGTCCAGAGGTACTTCCAGCTCTTTGATCCCGGCTTTTTCCAGCTGGTTGATGTGACGAGCGGTAATACGGCGACCCTGCTCGACAATGACCTTGCCCTTGTCGTCCAGAATATCCAGAACGGCAATTTCACCACGCAGGCGCTGAGGCACCAGTTCCAGGCTCAGGTTTTCGCCGCGCACATGGAATACGTTGGTGGTGTAGAAAGCATCGAGCACTTGCTCGGTGGTGTAACCCAGAGCGCGCAGAAGTACGGACGCAGGCAGCTTGCGACGACGGTCGATACGGACGAATACGCAGTCTTTCGGATCGAACTCGAAGTCCAGCCACGAACCGCGGTAAGGAATGATACGAGCGGAGTAAAGCAGCTTACCGGAGCTGTGCGTCTTGCCACGGTCGTGGTCGAAGAATACGCCAGGCGAGCGGTGAAGCTGAGACACGATAACGCGCTCGGTGCCATTGATTACAAAGGTACCGTTTTCAGTCATCAGGGGGATTTCACCCATGTAGACTTCTTGCTCTTTGATGTCCTTGATCGCTTTGTTCGACGATTCTTTGTCGAAAATGATCAGACGGACCTTGACCCGCAGAGGTACTGCGTAAGTCACACCGCGCAGCACGCATTCCTTGACATCAAATGCCGGTTCGCCCAAGCGATAACCTACATACTCCAGCGCAGCATTGCCGGAGTAGCTGATGATCGGGAAAACGGATTTGAAGGCTGCATGCAGACCGACGTCGCGGAACTGATCTTTGGTCGCTCCCGCCTGCAGGAATTCGCGATACGAATCCAGCTGGATGGCCAAGAGATACGGCACATCCATTACGTCCGGCAACTTGCTAAAGTCCTTACGGATACGTTTTTTCTCAGTATATGAGTAAGCCATCAGCGTTCCCCAGCTTGGTCACCTGCTTGTTTGGCTCCCTCCCGACGGAAGCAGCCAGAAAATCTTGCAAACCCCTTGGTTTGCGCCACCGCCATCGGTGGATACCGCACATTACAGACGTTGACAGCGCCAATCGTCTATAACGGAAAAAGGCCGGTGGCAAAAGCCACCAGCCATCAGCCTTTCGCTAATCGCGTGGGCTGGACACTCAAAGTCGGTGCTTATTTCAGCTCGACTTTAGCGCCTGCTTCTTCCAGAGTAGCTTTGGCTTTGTCAGCTGCGTCTTTGGCAACAGCTTCCAGAACCATTGCTGGCGCGCCGTCAACGACTGCCTTGGCTTCTTTCAGGCCCAGACCGGTCAGTTCACGTACTGCCTTGATCACGTTAACTTTCTTCTCGCCAGCTTCCAGCAGCATGACGTTGAATTCAGTTTGTTCTTCAACAACAGCAGCAGCAACAGCTGGACCAGCCGAACCGGCAGCAGCGGTAACGCCGAACTTCTCTTCGAACGCCTTGATCAGCTCTACAACCTGCAGAACGGACATTTCAGCTACGGCGTTAAGGATATCGTCTTGAGAGATGGACATGACTCAATTTCCTGAATTGGGGGACGGCCTACGCGACCATCAAAATAAACAAAAATACGCGAAAAGATCTGACTCAGCCTTAGGCTGCAGCTGCTTCTTTTTGGTCGCGAACAGCCGCCAGAGTACGAGCCAACTTGCTGGTAGCGCCTTGAATCACGCTCATCAGCTGAGAAATTGCTTCGTTACGGGTCGGCAGGCTTGCCAGTACATCGATCTGATTAGCTGCGAGGAACTTGCCCTCGAACGCAGCTGCCTTGATCTCGAACTTGTCCTGACCTTTGGCGAATTCCTTGAACAGACGGGCAGCAGCGCCAGGATGTTCGTTGGAGAACGCGATCAAGGTCGGGCCAGTGAACACGTCGTTGAGGACACTGAATTCAGTGTCAGCAACAGCGCGCTTGAGCAGGGTGTTACGTACAACGCGTACGTAAACGCCAGCTTCACGAGCCTCTTTACGGAGTCCGGTCATAGCGCCGACCGTCACACCGCGGGCATCAGCCACGACAGCGGACAGACCAGCTTTGGCAGCCTCGTTGACTTCAGCGACGATGGCCTTCTTGTCTTCGAGTTTAATTGCCACGGGTTTAACTCCTGCTTGTTACCGTTTCATCCGACCGGAGTCAGATGTCGTTTTGGTGTCTGATTCGGTAAGGAACCGGGAGCACCATCTGCGTAGGCTTGAGGTTTAAGACTTGCGTCGCCTACGGTCTTGGATAGCCCCCGCCAGGCAGGGACCCCAATCTTTCAAACGGTACGGCGTAAAACCGCACAGTTTCTGTCTTACGCTTCCAACGAACCCTGGTCGATGACCAGGCCTGGGCCCATAGTGGTGCTCAGGGTGATGCGCTTGACGTAAATACCTTTCGAAGAAGCAGGCTTGATACGCTTGAGATCAGCGATCAGGGCTTCAACGTTTTCCTTCAGCTTGACAGCGTCGAAACCGACCTTGCCAACGGAAGTGTGGATGATGCCGTTTTTGTCGGTGCGATAACGAACCTGACCAGCCTTGGCGTTCTTGACGGCGTTAGCCACGTCAGGAGTAACGGTGCCGACTTTCGGGTTAGGCATCAGACCACGAGGACCGAGAACCTGACCCAGCTGACCCACAACGCGCATTGCGTCCGGGGAAGCGATAACGACGTCATAGTTCAGATCGCCCGCTTTCATTTCAGCAGCCAGATCATCCATACCAACGCGATCAGCACCGGCAGCCAGAGCAGCTTCAGCAGCAGGACCCTGAGTGAACACTGCAACGCGTACAGTTTTACCAGTGCCGTGCGGCAGTACGGTAGCGCTACGAACAACCTGGTCGGACTTACGAGGATCAACACCCAGGTTAACAGCAACGTCTACAGACTCGCTGAACTTGACGGTCGACAGCTCGGTCAGCAGGGCTGCGGCGTCTACGAAATTGTAAGACTTACCAGCTTCGATCTTGCTGGCGATTGCCTTTTGACGCTTGGTCAGCTTAGCCATTACACACCCTCCACGTTAAGGCCCATGCTACGAGCGGAACCGGCGATGGTACGCACGGCCGCTTCCATGTCAGCTGCAGTCAGATCCGCATTTTTTGCTTTAGCGATATCTTCCAGCTGAGCACGAGTCACGGTGCCAACTTTAACGGTGTTCGGGCGAGCCGAGCCGCTGGTCAAGCCTGCAGCTTTCTTCAGCAGAACCGATGCAGGAGTACTTTTTGTTTCGAAAGTGAAGCTACGGTCGCTGTATACAGTGATGATCACTGGAGTCGGCAAGCCTGGCTCAATACCCTGAGTACGGGCGTTGAACGCTTTGCAGAATTCCATGATGTTCACACCGTGCTGACCCAGAGCAGGACCAACTGGCGGGCTTGGGTTAGCCTGAGCGGCTTTCACTTGCAGCTTGATGTATGCGGTTATCTTCTTGGCCATGAGGCACTCCAATTACGGGTTCAAGCGCCAATAAAGGCTCCCCGGTTACTTACGCGTATATCCCAGTGACGAAAAAACCCCACAGCCTTGGGCTGCGGGGTATGGGATTCCAGCTCAGTTATGCCTTTTCGACCTGACTGAACTCCAGCTCTACCGGGGTAGAGCGTCCGAAAATGAGCACCGCCACTTGAATCCGGCTCTTTTCGTAGTTAACTTCTTCAACCGTGCCGTTGAAATCAGCGAACGGACCGTCGGTGACACGAACAACCTCACCCGGCTCGAACAGAGTTTTCGGCTTCGGCTTGTCGCTACCGTCAGCAACACGACGCAGAATCGCTTCTGCTTCTTTGTCAGTGATCGGAGCAGGCTTATCTGCGGTACCGCCGATGAAGCCCATGACACGCGGGGTGTCCTTGACCAAGTGCCAAGTACCCTCATTCATGTCCATCTGGACAAGCACGTAACCTGGGAAGAACTTGCGTTCGCTTTTGCGCTTCTGGCCATTACGCATTTCAACCACTTCTTCAGTGGGAACCAGAATTTCGCCGAAGCCATCTTCCATGCCTGCCAGCTTCACACGCTCGATCAACGAGCGCATGACATGCTTCTCGTAACCCGAGTAAGCATGCACTACGTACCAACGCTTAGCCACGGGACACCCTTAGCCAACTATCAAGGAAACAAGCCAGCCGAGCAGGGAATCAAGCCCCCACAACAGCAACGCCATAACCAGCACAACTGCCACAACGATCAACGTGGTTTGAGTGGTTTCTTGGCGAGTAGGCCATACGACTTTACGAATCTCAGCGCGAGCTTCTTTCGCCAAAACGAAGAAGGCTTTACCCTTACCGGTCTGGAGCGCGACAAATGCAGCTGCAGCAGCAATCACAAGGAGAGCAAGAACGCGGTACAGGATCGGCTCAGCAGAATAATACTGATTACCGACAACACCCACGACAACCAAAACGACTACCAGGAGCCACTTCAGCATATCAAAGCGAGAGTCTGATGCTTCAGCCTTGGGATTCATCTACGGAGATCCTGTGAAAAGAAAGCCAGATTACATCTAGGAAATCTGGCAGGTCAGGAGGGAATCGAACCCCCAACCTACGGTTTTGGAGACCGTCGCTCTGCCAATTGAGCTACTGACCTAAAAGCAAAATCAGGCCGACCATTATGCGGACCTGACGAGAGTTTTTCAACACCTTATTCAGGGAGCGCCTTACAGGTGACGCACTCCGAACAAGCTTCAAGCGGATCACGCACAGCGCAACCACCTAAAACAAAGGCAGATATTTTCATATCTGCCTTTAGCAATGGAGCTCTTGAGCGGATTTGAACCGCTGACCTCACCCTTACCAAGGGTGTGCTCTACCAACTGAGCTACAAGAGCAAAACACAATGCATGAACCACAAACCTGGAGCGGGTAGCGGGAATCGAACCCGCATCATCAGCTTGGAAGGCTGAGGTTCTACCACTAAACTATACCCGCGCAATTTGCAGATCGCGCTAAATCTGGTGGAGGGGGAAGGATTCGAACCTTCGAAGTCGTAGACGTCAGATTTACAGTCTGATCCCTTTGGCCGCTCGGGAACCCCTCCTAAGCGAGGCAGCATTCTCAACTCATGCTGCCCTTCTGTCAACCTTTTTCTCAGTAAAAACCTGAGGTTACATGCGTTGACTACTACCACCCCGTTCGCGAGACTTTCACCTCGCTGCGAAGCGGGCGCCATTCTATGTAAACTACTCAGCAGTTGCAATGCCCTCGCACGACATTATTTGATTTTTTAATTGTGGGAAATCCTGACTCAATTGATTGATCACACCTGCCTCCACAAGACGTCGACTTTCCGGGGCAATTCTTAACCAGTAGGCCGTCGCCCCGCTCGTTTGCAGTGACTGAAATTGAGACTGGATATCCAGACTGTTCAAGCGCTGCTCCACCAGCCGAGCATCCTCTTGCCTGGCAAAGCCACCGACATACAGACACCTCGTGTCAGCATCACGCGACGCGCGCCCCGCATCCGACTCGCTAAGCAGACGAATATCCTGCTGGGAAGCGCGATGCAACGACAGTGGCATGACCTCTTTGGCCCTGAGCGGAGCCTCCTGCTGATGCCAGAGGTAATAAAAGGCATTAAGCATCAACAGCAGAAGAAATAACCAACGCATAGAGACCTCAACGCAAAGGGCAAGCCAGAGCCAGACCCACGAAGACCAGATCAGGAACAATACGAGCCCCCGGCAGTACATCCGCAACCAGCGCAGCATCCCCGCCAGTCACAAAAATAGCAAAATCGTTGCCCCAGTACCCCTGCGCTATCTCAATCTGAGTCAATGCAAAACCGCGAAGCATCAACGAGCAGCCGCGCTCTACAGCCTCTGCAGTCGCACGCCCAGGAACAAGACGGGCCAGGGCTTTTTCAGCCTCTGTGTCGTCATATCTGATGCGACGGGTATGGGTACGCAACTGATTGCGCATCAAGGGCATTCCAGGACAGATGAAGCCACCGAGATGGGCGCCACCGGCGTCGACAAAATCAGACGTCACAGCGGTTCCCAGATCGATCACCAGGCACGCACTCCTGGCGAGATGGTAAGCACCTACAAAAGCCAGCCAGCGGTCCAGCCCCAGACGCGCAAAGTCGTCATAGCCATTAATCACGCCAGCAAGCTCTTGAGCAGGTTCCGCGCAGACAGGCGCAACGGAAAAGGTGTCAGCCAGCAAAGAGACAAGCCTCGCGGTTTCTTCGGCGCTACGCACACTCACCAGACGGCAGTCAGTGAATGATGTGTCAGGCAGATTGCTCAAGTGCGTCAGCAAGGCAGCATCGGAGTCCACAACCCCGCCGCTAATCACTGTTGCATCACCTTTCGCTGTTATCCGCCACTTGATGAAGCTGTTGCCACAGTCGAGCTCAAGAATCATCTCGCAACCTCAGGCTGAGCTCGCCACCACTAAAGCTCTTTTCTACCCCATTCACTTCCAAACGCAACGCTCCAAGCGAATCGACTCCCAAGACCACCCCTTCAACTGCCTCAGCTCCTGAAAGCAATCTGACGGTAGCTCCCTGCCACAAATGCCCGCGCTCCCACTCATCCTGAAAAGCCACGAAGCCTTCCTTGCGATGAACTGCCAGAAGAGACTCAAGCTGACTGCTTATAAGGGCTGCAATCCGATTTCGATCAGCAAGGCTGCCGGTTTCGAGTCGAATCGACGTCCATAGCTGATCCACTTCGCTCGATGACCGCATGTTCACGTTCACCCCTATTCCGATGATCACATGACAAACATCTGCCGGATCACCAACAAGCTCAAGCAAAATGCCGGCAATCTTCTGCCTCCCTACCAGCACATCATTAGGCCATTTCAGGCCAGCTCCTTGAACCCCAATATCACGCAGTACTTTCATCACAGCCAATCCGACCAACAGGCTGAGACCTTCCAGCTGACGCATTCCACCATCAATGCGCAGGACCAGACTGTAATACAGGTTCTCGGCAAATGGACTTACCCACTTTCGACCACGCCTGCCCCTTCCTGAGGTTTGCTGCTCGGCCACCACCAGCAAAGGCATGGGAGCCCCTTGAGCAATCAGGCGCGCGGCCTCTGCATTGGTTGAGTCGATAGTGTCGTAGGTGCGTACAGACCAGTTGGCAGGGAGTCCACACTGGGCTATGCCAGCGGGGCTTAAAAGCGAAATAGGCGTTGCCAGTCGATAACCCCGTCCGCGCACTTTGTGCACCTCTATGCCGAGGTCAGCTTCAAGTTGCTGAAGCTGCTTCCAGACCGCACTGCGGCTTATGCCGAGGGCACTGCCTAATACCTGTCCAGAATGAAATGCACCATCGGCAAGAAGCGTTAACAAGGTCAGCATTTGGAGTCGCCTGGCAATGAGGCACGCATAATAGCCACGCAGGAGCATGCTGCATAGAAACGAAAATGTATTTTCATGGTGGCTTTTGTGCAGCAGAAAAACAAAAACCCTCAACGCGTAAGCGATGAGGGTTTCTGGAATTTAATCTTGACGATGACCTACTCTCACATGGGGAAACCCCACACTACCATCGGCGATACATCGTTTCACTACTGAGTTCGGGATGGGATCAGGTGGTTCCAATGTTCTATGGTCGTCAAGAAATTCGGGTACCGAATCGTGCCATGCGGCGCGCTTCAGCAAATCGGGTATGTGATAGCTCGGTGCGTTTGTGACGCAAACTTTCGGTTCGTGTCATCTTCACAGTCACCGCAATCTGGTCGTTCGACTCAAATTGCTTGGGTGTTATATGGTCAAGCCTCACGGGCAATTAG